>NZ_JACNAC010000020.1:0-93253 GCF_017349775.1 Pseudomonas sp. GW460-12-10-14-TSB1 | reverse complement strand
TCCGGCGGGAAGGGCGGGAAGGGTTTGTCCAGCAGCTCGGTCTCGAACTCGGCGATCGGCAGGAACAGCGGCTCCGGCGGGCGGATCTCGGTGTCCTGGACGTCGCAATGGCGCTGGGTAACGATTTGCGTCAGCAGGTCGCTGCCGCCATGGGGTTCGGTCGGGCCGTTCACGGCCACCAGAGAGCTGTCGTCAGTGACCTTCGTGCCATCGCCGCGCTGCTCGGCCAGCGCCTGGGCAAAAAAATCCTGCCACAGATGGCTGACGCCGCTCAGTGCCTGGGAATTTTTGAGGCCGTAATCGCCGTGGGGCGATATGACGCCAATGGATAGGCTTCGAATGTCTGACATTTCTCTCGGGTCGACGCTCAGCTCTGGCAAAATGCCGGATAGTTCTTTTATCGGCAGTTTTTGCCGATCATTAATTTTTTGAGCGTGTTTTCAGATGAGTGAGCAACCAGCGGCCTGCCGCATCAAAGTCGAGGCCTTGGCCGATGCATTCCAGCCGCAGGCGGCGCACTGGGCCGAGCGACTGGGGCTACCGTTGCAGATCGACGAGGCGGAGTTCGCCCTGCAGGTCGGCGAGCAGGGCTTGCAGTTGCAGCAGCTCGGGGCCGATGCGCCAGGACCGGTGCGGGTGGACTTTGTCGAGGGCGGCGCGGCGCACCGGCGGCTATACGGCGGCGGTAGCGGGCAGATGATCGCCAAGGCGGTGGGTATCGCCCAGGGCGTGCGTCCGCGGATTCTGGATGCCACGGCGGGGCTGGGCAAGGATGCGTTCGTCCTGGCCAGCCTGGGCTGCGAGATGAGCCTGATCGAGCGCCAGCCATTGATCGGCGCCTTGCTGGAAGACGGCCTGGCCCGGGCTGGCGAGGATTTCGAGGTGGCGCCGATCGTGGCGCGCATGCGTCTGCTCAAGGGCAACTCGATCGAGGTGATGCGCAACTGGGAGGGCGAGCCGCCCCAGGTGATCTACCTGGACCCGATGTTCCCGCATCGGGAAAAGACCGCGCTGGTGAAAAAGGAAATGCGCCTGTTTCGCCCGCTGGTCGGGGACGACCCGGATGCTCCGGCGCTGCTGGAGGCCGCCCTGGCCCTGGCCAGCCACCGGGTGGTGGTCAAGCGCCCGCGCAAGGCGCCGTGCATCGCAGGCCCCAAGCCGAGCCATGCGCTGGACGGCAAATCCAGCCGCTACGATATCTATCCGAAGAAGGCGCTCAAGGCCTGAACTTCATCGGTTTTTTCGCGAGCAAACTCGCTCCTACAGAGACTTGACCTGTAGGAGCGAGCTTGCTCGCGATAGGGCTTTCAGGCTCGATACGCCCGCATGAACAACCCCACCACCTCCCGCACATGCTCCTCGGCGGCTTCGTCGCTCAACGGCGCGCCGCAGCCGTAGAGCAGGCGAAAGTTCGCCGCGCCCTTGAGCAGGCAGAAGAAATGCTCGGCGGCGTTGCGCGGTTTGTCGATGCTCAGGGCGCCGCTCTGGTCGATCCTGGTCAACAGCCGTTCCATGCCTTGCAGCATGCGCTGCGGTCCGGCCTCGAAGAAGATCTGCGAGAGCTTCGGGTCCTGGCTGCCCAGGGCCATGATCAGGCGATGCAGGTTCAAGGATTCTTCGCTGTTGATCAGCAGGTGAAAGCCCCGGGCGATATTCAGCAGCACGTTTTCGATCGGCATGCCGGCAGGCAATTCGAAGAACAGCGTTGGCAACTGCTCCTCGCACTTGGCCATCACCGCGGCGGAGAACAGGGTCTCCTTGTCGTTGAAATGGCTGTACACCGTCAGTTTGGAAACACCCGCTTCGCCAGCCACCGCGTCCATGCTGGTATTGGCGTAGCCATTGCTGATGAACAGCGTTTTCGCGGCTTCGAGAATGGCCTGGCGTTTTGCCGGGTCCTTGGGGCGGCCGGGGCCGTTTGAGGTAGAAAGATTGTCGGACATTCTTCGCTTTAATACTGGACTGGTGAGTTTGCTATTAATAACATACCCGCCAGTATAATTATTCGAAGCACCCTTAGCGAAAGGTCCCTCACCATGTTCCGCTATGCCTTACCCCTCGCGTTGCCAGTCAGCCTGGCCGTTCTGCTGTCCGCGTGCGGCCATGAAGAAACGGCGCAGACCACCGTTCGCCCGGCCATGGTGGTGCAGCCAGAGCCCGCGGCGCAGGCAATGGACAGCTACCCTGGCGAGGTCCGCGCGCGTTACGAACCGGACTTGGCGTTCCGGATCGGGGGCAAGGTCAGCCGACGACTGGTCGATGAGGGGCAGCGGGTAAAGGCCGATCAGCCATTGGCCGAGCTCGATCCGCAGGACGTGCGGCTGCAACTGGAAGCCACCCGGGCCCAGGTGGCGGCGGCCGAAGCCAACTTGAACCTGGTGCGCTCCGAGCGTGATCGCTACAAGACCCTGATGGATCGGCAACTGGTCAGCCGTTCCCAGTACGACAACGCCGAGAATCTGTATCGCTCGGGCCTGGCCCGGCTCAAGCAGATCAAGGCCGAGTTCGACGTGGCCAGCAACCAGGCCGGCTACGCTGTGCTGCGCGCGCCCCAGGATGGTGTCGTGGCCCGGCGCACGGTCGAGGTCGGCCAGGTGGTTGCCGCCGGCCAGACCGTCTTCACCCTGGCCACCGACGGCGAGCGAGAAGTGCTGATCAGCCTGCCGGAGCAGGGTTTTGGCCGCTTCCGCATCGGCCAGCCGGTGTCGGTGGAGCTGTGGAGCCAGCCCGACCAACGTTTCGCCGGGCAGATCCGTGAGCTGTCGCCGGCCGCCGACCCACGCTCCCGCACCTTTGCCGCCCGCATTGCCTTTACCGCCGGCAAGGTCCCGGCCGAACTGGGGCAGAGTGCCCGAGTGTTCATTCAGACAGCGGGCAGTGTGCCGCTGTCGGTACCGCTGTCGGCGGTGACCGCGGAAAACGGTGCCGCCTATGTCTGGCGGGTAGACGCCAACAACACCCTGAAAAAGACCCCGGTGCGTCTCGGCGCCTTTGGCGAGAAGAGCGTACCGGTACTCGAAGGCCTCGGAGTCAGCGACTGGGTGGTGGCGGCGGGTGTGCATGTGCTCCATGAGGGGCAGCAGGTGCGCCCGGTGGATCGCTCCAACCGCGTAGTCAATCTGGCGGCCAAGGAGTAATCCCCGATGGGTTTCAATCTTTCCGAATGGGCGTTGCGCAACCGCCAGATCGTGCTGTTCCTGATGCTGTTGCTGGCCATAGTCGGGGCGTTGTCCTACACCAAGCTGGGCCAGAGCGAAGATCCGCCCTTCACCTTCAAGGCCATGGTGATCCGCACCAGCTGGCCGGGCGCCACGGCCCAGGAGGTTTCCCGGCAGGTCACCGAACGCATTGAAAAGAAGCTGATGGAAACCGGCGAGTACGAGCGCATCGTCTCGTTTTCCCGCCCGGGCGAGTCCCAGGTGACCTTCATGGCGCGCGACTCGATGCACTCGGCGCAGATCCCCGAGCTCTGGTATCAGGTGCGCAAGAAGATCAGCGATATCCGGTACACCTTGCCGCCAGGTATCCAGGGCCCGTTCTTCAACGACGAGTTTGGTGACACCTTCGGCAATATCTATGCACTGACCGGCGACGGTTTCGACTACGCAGTGCTCAAGGATTACTCCGACCGCATCCAGATCCAGCTGCAGCGGGTCAAGGACGTGGGCAAGGTCGAGCTGCTGGGCTTGCAGGACGAGAAGGTCTGGATCGAGTTGTCGAACGTCAAGCTGGCGACCCTGGGTTTGCCCCTGGCGGCGGTGCAGCAGGCCCTGGAAGAACAGAACGCGATGTCCACCGCCGGTTTCTTCGAGACCAGCAGCGAGCGCCTGCAATTGCGGGTGTCCGGTAATTTCCAGAGCGTCGAGCAGATCAGCAGTTTCCCGATCCGGGTGGCCGACCGCACCTTCCGCATCGGCGATGTGGCGGATGTGCGTCGTGGGTTCAACGATCCACCGGCGCCGCGCATGCGCTTCATGGGCCAGGACGCGATCGGCCTGGCGGTGGCGATGAAGGATGGCGGCGACATTCTGGTGCTGGGCAAGGCGCTGGAAGAGGAGTTCGCCCGGATCCAGAAAAACCTCCCCGCCGGCATGGAGCTGCGCAAGGTTTCCGACCAGCCGGCCGCGGTGAAGACCGGCGTCGGTGAATTCGTCCGGGTGTTGGTGGAGGCCCTGGCGATCGTGCTGCTGGTGAGCTTCTTTTCCCTGGGCGTGCGCACCGGCATGGTGGTGGCCCTGTCGATCCCGCTGGTACTGGCGATGACCTTCGCCACCATGTATTACCTGGGGATCGGCCTGCACAAGATCTCCCTCGGCGCGTTGGTGCTGGCCCTGGGCCTGCTGGTGGACGACGCGATCATCGCGGTGGAGATGATGGCGATCAAGATGGAGCAGGGCTATGACCGGCTCAAGGCTGCCAGCTACGCCTGGACCAGTACCGCGTTCCCGATGCTCACCGGTACCCTGATCACCGCCGCCGGCTTCCTGCCGATCGCCACGGCGCAGTCCGGCACTGGCGAATACACCCGCTCCATCTTCCAGGTGGTGACCATCGCCCTGCTGGCTTCGTGGATCGCCGCAGTGGTATTCGTGCCCTATCTGGGCGAGAAGCTGCTGCCGGACCTGGCCAAGCTGCACGCGGCCAAGCACGGTACCGCCGACGGCCAGCCCGATCCGTATGGCACGCCGTTCTATCAGCGGGTGCGGCGGATGGTGGAGTGGTGCGTGCGCCGGCGCAAAACCGTGATCGCCCTGACCGTGCTGTTGTTCATCGCCTCGGTGATGCTGTTCCGCTTCGTGCCGCAGCAGTTCTTCCCGGCTTCCGGGCGACTGGAGCTGATGGTCGACCTGAAACTGGCCGAGGGCGCGTCCCTGAGCAACACCGCCGATCAGGTCAAGCGCCTGGAGGCCATGCTCAAGGATCATGCCGGCATCGATAACTACGTGGCCTACGTCGGTATCGGTTCGCCGCGTTTCTACCTGCCCCTGGACCAGCAACTGCCGGCGGCGAGTTTTGCCCAGTTCGTGGTGCTGGCCAAGACCATCGAGGAGCGGGAAAGCCTGCGCAGCTGGCTGATCGAAACCCTCGACGAACAGTTCCCGGCCCTGCGTTCGCGGGTTACCCGCCTGGAAAACGGCCCGCCCGTGGGCTACCCGGTGCAGTTCCGCGTCACCGGCGAACACATCGAAGAAGTGCGGGCCCTGGCGCGCAAGGTGGCGGCCAAGGTGCGCGAGAACCCCCATGTGACCAACGTGCACCTGGATTGGGAAGAACCGAGCAAGGTGGTCTACCTCAATATCGATCAGGACCGTGCGCGGGCCCTGGGCGTGAGCACGGCCAACCTGGCGAAGTTCCTGCAAAGCTCGCTGACCGGCTCCAGCGTCAGCCAGTACCGCGAAGACAACGAGTTGATCGAGATCCTGCTGCGCGGGACCTTGCATGAACGCACCGAGTTGTCGCTGCTGTCGAGCCTGGCGGTGCCCACCGACAACGGCAAGAGCGTGGCGCTGTCGCAGGTCGCGACCCTGGAGTACGGCTTCGAGGAAGGCATCATCTGGCACCGCAACCGCCTGCCGAACGTCACCGTGCGGGCCGACATCTATGGCAAGGAACAACCGGCGACCCTGGTGCAGCAGATTCTGCCGACCCTGGAACCGATCCGCGCCGAACTGCCGGACGGTTACTTGCTGGACGTCGGCGGCACCGTGGAAGACTCGGCGCGCGGGCAGAACTCGGTGAAGGCCGGCGTACCGCTGTTCATCGTAGTGGTGCTGACCCTGCTGATGCTGCAACTGCGCAGCTTCTCGCGCACGGCGATGGTGTTCCTCACCGCGCCGTTGGGGCTGATTGGCGTGACCCTGTTCCTGATGGTGTTCCGCCAGCCGTTCGGCTTCGTGGCGATGCTCGGCACCATCGCGCTGTCGGGGATGATCATGCGCAACTCGGTGATCCTGGTGGATCAGATCGAGCAGGACATTGCTGCCGGGCTCAAGCCGTGGCAGGCGATCATCGAGGCGACGGTAAGGCGCTTCCGGCCGATCGTGCTGACCGCGCTGGCAGCGGTGCTGGCGATGATCCCGCTGTCACGCAGCGTGTTCTTCGGGCCGATGGCGGTGGCGATCATGGGCGGGCTGATTGTGGCGACGGCGCTGACCCTGCTGTTCTTGCCAGCGTTGTATGCGGCCTGGTTCCGGGTCAAGAAAACCTGATGCGTTTGTAGGAGCGAAGCTTGCTCGCGATTTAGACGCCGCGGTGTGTCAGGCACACCGCAGCGAGGCCATCGCGGGCAATCGAGCGTCGACCGGCCGCTCCTACAGGTAGGGGTTACAGGCTACCGAACACCTTCTTCGCCAGGCTGGTGGCCGCTGCCGCCGGGTTCTCGCGAATGGTCGCTTCCTGCTTGCCGATCATCTCGAACAGGCCGTTGAGCGCCTGTTCGGTCACGTAGCCTTCGATATTCGCGTTCTTCGCGTCCAGTACGCCCAGGGTGGCGGCCTGGCCGGCGAAGGCGTTGTACTGCTTGGCCAGGCCCACCTGGTCGGTGGCCTGCTTGACGATCGGCAGGAACTTCACGCGGATCTGCTCGCGGCTGGTCTTGCTCAGGTACTGGGTGGCGGAGTCCTTGCCACCGCTGAGAATGCCCTTGGCGTCTTCCACACTCATCTTCTTCACGGCATCCACCAGCAGCGCCTGGGCCTGCGGCACAGCGGCCTCTGCGGCCTTGTTCATGCTGGTCTCGAGTTCATCGACCTGGGCGCCCATGCCGAACTGCTTCATTTTCTTCGCCACTTTGCCGAGGTTGCCCGGCAGTTCGATGCGCACGTCCGGGTTGTTGCTGAAGCCGCCGGCGGTGCCCAACTGTTTGACCGCGACCTGGGCACCCTGGGTCAGGGCATCCTTGAGGCCGCCAGTGGCGTCTTGTTGCGACAGGTCGCCGAGGGACAGCGCCAGGGCGCTGGCGGAGATCAGCAGGCCGGCGCACAGGCTGGTGAAGCGAAGGGAAGAACGGAGCATGACAGCTTCCTTGTTCGAGAAAAGGGATTAACGAACCGCGTCGACGCGGATTTTCAGCGGTTGCGGATCGCTGCCGTCGAGTTTCACCCCGTTGTGCTCGGTGGTGATGAACAGCAGTTTGCCGGCCACTTCGATCCGCGCGCTGACCGAATAACGGTGCCCGGGTTTGACCTGGGCCGGGTCGTAGCTGAGGTGGAAGGGCAGCGGCACCTGGCCTTTGACCGGGCCTTTCTGTTCGGCCAGCAGTACCGCGGGGGCGTCGGCCAGCGACACGTCCTGCAGGCTGACGCTCAGGGTGGCGGCCGGCGGCAGGGCGATGCGTTGCAGGTAGAAGACTTCGCCATCGAGGCTGGCTTTGCTGGCAGGTTGCATGCTGTTACAGGCCCCGAGCAGGGTGGTAAGGGCGAGCAGGGTGGTAAGGGCGAGCAGGCTGAGCTTTTTCATGACGGATCTCCGTATCGGGGGGCGCCAGAAACCGCCTGGCGCCGATAAGAATCTAGTCGTTTTGCTGCGGAGCGGCGACCTGTTCGGCGGCATCTTCGCTGCGATGCAGGGCCACCTGGCGGATCGACAGGCGAATCTCCGCCGGCAGCACGCGCTTGGCCGCGCCTTCGGCCAGTTCGCCGAGCAGTTCGTGGTAGCTCAGCTTGCCGGCCTCGTCGCGGCGCAGCACGTCCTGCTCCAGCAAGGTCTGGATGAAATGGCGGAACAGGCTCTTGTCGAAGAACTCCGGGGCATTCAGGCCGTGCAGGATCGACAGGCGCTGGGCCATGACCGTGCACAGGTCCTCCAGCTCTTCGGCGCTGATGCTGCGCTGGCCGCTGTTGAGCAGCAGCGAGATGGCCATGTAGAAGCGTTGCAGGGTCTGGGCGATGCTCTTGGACAGCAAGGTCAGCAGCACGAAGTGCCGCGAACTCGGCGCCGGACGCAGGTACAGGTCCTTCTCGAAGCGCAGCAGGCCTTGCTCGACGAAGGCCTCCAGCCACTGGTCGATCACCCCGTCCAACTCGTCCAGGGACCAGCGGATGAACAGCTCCGACTGCAGGTAGGGGTAGAGCGCGCGGGTGTAGCGCAGGATCTGTTCGCGGCTCATGCGCGACGAGCTCTGGAAGAAGCTCGCCAGCAACGCCGGCAGGGCGAAGATGTGCAGCACGTTGTTGCGGTAGTAGGTCATCAGGACGGCGTTCTGCTCGTCCAGGTAGAGGATCTTGCCCAGGGCATCGCTCTGCTCGGACAGCAGGTCCATGTCCTTCACATGCTCGATCAAGGCCCGGCCATCGCCTTCCGGCAGGGTGGTGTGGGGCGAGTAGGGGACTTTGCGCAGCAGCGCCAGGTACAGGTCCAGGACCCGGGCCATGGCACGGTCGTCGAGGGCCAGGCGGCTGGTGGACAGCAGCGCCAGGGCCACCAGGTTGACCGGGTTGATCGCCGCCGCTTCGTTCAGGTGCTGGGCGACTTTTTCACCCAGGCGGTTGGTGGTTTCGTTGAGCCACGCCGGCTTGAACTGCGGGCCCAGCTCCTGGGCGCGCCAGCCCGGTTGTTCCTGATCGAGAAACTCGGCCAGCTTGATCGGCTCGCCGAAGTTCACCGCCACCTGGCCGAAGCGCTGCTTGAGGGCGCCGATGACCTTGAAGATGTCGAAGATCGACTCTTTCTTCTTGCTCGCGCCACGCAGTTCGCCCAGGTAGGTGCGGCCTTCCAGCACGCGCTCGTAGCCGATGTACACCGGCACGAAGACGATCGGCATGCGCGAGGAGCGCAGGAAGCTGCGCAGGGTGATGGCCAGCATCCCGGTTTTCGGTTGCAGCATGCGTCCGGTGCGCGAGCGCCCGCCTTCGACGAAGTATTCCACCGGGAAGCCCTTGGTGAACAGGGTGTGCAGGTATTCGTTGAACACCGAGGTGTAGAGCGGGTTGCCCTTGAAGGTGCGGCGCATGAAGAAGGCTCCACCCCTTCGCAGCAGGCTGCCGATCACTGGCATGTTCAGGTTGATCCCGGCGGCGATATGCGGCGGGGTCAGGCCGTTGCGGAACAGCAGGTAGGACAGCAGCAGGTAGTCGATGTGGCTGCGGTGGCAGGGCACGTAGATCACTTCGTGGCCCGGGGCGACTTTCTGCACGCTTTCGATGTGGTTGACCTTGATCCCGTCGTAGATCTTGTTCCAGAACCAGCTCAGTACCACTTCGAGGAAGCGGATCGCGGTGAAGGTGTAGTCCGAGGCGATCTCGTTGCCATAACGCAGGGCCACGGCCTTGGCTTTTTCCGGGGAGATCTTTTCCCGTTCGGCTTCGTCGAGGATCGCCTGCTTGACCAGCGGCTGGTTCAGCAGGCCCTTGACCAGGTTGCGCCGGTGGGAAATGTCCGGGCCGATCACCGCGGCCTTCAGGTTGCGAAAATGCACCCGCAGGATGCGCTGGGCCATGCGCACGGTGCGTTCGTGG
This sequence comes from Pseudomonas sp. GW460-12-10-14-TSB1, assembly GCF_017349775.1. Lineage (NCBI taxonomy): Bacteria > Pseudomonadati > Pseudomonadota > Gammaproteobacteria > Pseudomonadales > Pseudomonadaceae > Pseudomonas > Pseudomonas sp. GW460-12-10-14-TSB1. The sequence continues at coordinate 83,798 of NZ_JACNAC010000020.1, read as the reverse complement.
CCCTTGTTGTGCTCGATCAGTTCGCGCAGGTGGATTGGCGCGGAGAATTGCACCCGGGTCTTGCGGCCCAGGATCATGATGCTCAGCAGCCGGCGCAGGCGCCCGGTGACTGCCCAGCTGTCGGCGAACAGCAGTTTCCACGGGCTCGATTCGCTGTCTGGCGACTGGCCCCAGAATACGCTGACCGGAATGATCTGCGCGTCTTCGGCGGCATTCTGGCTCAGGGCGCTGACCAGGCGGGTCAGGGGCGGTGGCGCGCCGCGCTTGTCCTGGCGACCGAGCCAGTCCGGGGCCGGGGTCAGGTAGAAGAACGCGGCGGGTTCCAGCAGGTTGCCCACGGAGACCGGCAGCACCGGGCGCGGCAACCCGGCCTTGGTGCACTCGGTATCGACCACGGCGAGGTCGGTGAGCGAAGGGTTTTGCAGGACGTAGAACACCGGACGACTGCGGTCGAGGTTGAGGGTGAAGGACGACTGGTTGATCGTCTCCGAGCGAACCCAGAGGTACAACAGTCGGCGCAAGGTGCCAAACACAAGACGGCGGAACGGGGAGCGGGTCATACGGCTTCTGCTTTAGTGGAAAAAACCGAGCAGTTGCTCGGGGCGGCTAGTGTGCCGGATTCACCGAAAATCGGCAAAAAAGCGGCAAACAAGATTGAGTTGAGAGTTTTTGTGCCTGTCATATACTCGCCCGACTGACGCCTGGGCATGTGGGGCCCATCAATAGAAACCCAGGTCCAGGCGAAAGTTCTCACGGCTTCGTTTCAGTAAGCCGACTGATAATAAAAAGACGGAGGATGGATTGATGGCAACTCGCGAGACCGGCAGCGTGAAGTGGTTCAACGACGCCAAGGGCTACGGCTTCATTCAGCGTGAAGGTGGTGCCGATGTATTTGTCCACTACCGTGCTATTCGTGGTGAAGGCCACCGCTCGCTGACCGAAGGGCAGCAGGTTGAATACGCCGTGGTAGAGGGGCAGAAGGGTTTGCAGGCTGAGGATGTAGTGGGCTTGTAAGCGCTGTGGCTTGTAGGAGCGAGGCTTGCCCGCGATAGCGTTGTGTCAGGTAAAACGCTATCGCGAGCAAGCTTCGCTCCTACAGTAAGCAGATTCAGGCGGTACGCCAGGTAATCTCTTCTTCCCCGTCGGCGCTGATGCGAATCCAGCGGTCGGCCGATTCCTCACCTTCTTCTTCGACCCAACTGCCTGGTGCGCAGCGCACTTCGACGTTCAGCGCGGCGAAGGCGGCGCGGGCGCAGGCGATGTCGTCGTCCCACGGCGTCTGGTCGCTTTCCAGGTACAGGCTGTTCCACTTGCCCACGGCTTTCGGCAGCCAGGTCACCGGCACGCTGCCGGCCTTGCATTTGTAGGTCTGGCCTTTCTGTACCCAGTCGCTGCACGGGCCCAGGGCCGCGCCGAGCCAGGCGGCGATGGCCTTGTGGTCGACGTCGGCGTCTTTCAGGTAAATCTCGATATCCGGTTGGCGCATGGATGTCCTCACTGCGGGTCTGAAAAATCCATTCGCGGATTTATTCGACCCCGAGTCGCTGCTCGAGGCCGTGGATTAATGGGTTACTGCAGAACGAAGTAATCGTAGCGCATCGACACGCTGACCTCGAAGGGCTCGGCCTGCTCGATCACACTGGCCCGGCGTTCGGCACTGGCGCGCCAGCCGTGGGGCGTCATGGCCAGCAGGTTGGCGCGATCCTGTGGATTGCTCAACGTCAGCTTGAAGTCCAGGGTTTCACTGTGTTGCAGCGCCATGCCCGCGGGCACCAGCGCCAGGTGTTTGTCGTCGGTGTATTCGCGGACCTCGTCGTACAGGCGCTCGCGCAATTCCATCAGGTGACCGCTGGTCGGCCCGACCTTCATCAGGCCGCCGCCAGGGCTGAGCAGGCGCTTGGCTTCCTGCCAGTCGAGCGGGCTGAAGACGCTGGCGAGGAACTGGCAGCTGGCGTCGGCCAGGGGCACCCGGGCCATGCTGGCGATCAACCAGGTCAGCTGCGGGGCACGGCGGCAGGCGCGCTTGACCGCTTCCCGGGAGATGTCCAGGGCATAACCGTCCGCCTGGGGCAGGGCTTGGGCGATCTGTGCGGTGTAGTAACCCTCGCCGCAACCGATATCGACCCAGCGCTGCGGGGCGCGCTCGGCGGCCAGTTCGGCCAGGCGCCTGGCCACTGGTGCGTAGTGGCCGGCATTGAGAAAGTCGCGGCGGGCTTCGACCATGGCCTGGTTGTCGCCCGGGTCGCGGCTGTTCTTGTGCTGCACCGGCAACAGGTTCAGGTAACCCTGGCGGGCGCGGTCGAAGCGGTGCCCGGCCGGGCACACGACACCGTTGTCGACGGCGCTCAGGGGCGCCGCGCAGATAGGGCAGGCAAGCATCAGGCGAGCAACTTGATCAGGGTCTGGTAGTAGATTTCGGTCAGCACGTCGAGGTCGCTGGCCAGCACCCGCTCGTTGACCTGGTGGATGGTGGCGTTGACCGGGCCCAGCTCGACCACCTGGGTGCCGAGGGTGGCGATGAAGCGCCCGTCGGAGGTGCCGCCGCTGGTGGAAGCTTTGGTCTCGCGGCCGGTGACGTCCTTGATGCTGGCCGACACCGCGTCGAGCAGGGCGCCCGGCTCGGTGAGGAACGGCAGGCCCGACAACGCCCACTCCACATGCCAGTCCAGGCCGTGCTTGTCGAGGATGGTGGCGACGCGCTGTTGCAGGCCTTCAACCGTGGATTCGGTGGAGAAGCGGAAGTTGAACACCGCCACCAGCTCGCCGGGGATCACGTTGGTCGCGCCGGTGCCGGAATTCAGGTTGGAAATCTGGAAGCTGGTCGGCGGGAAGAAGGCATTGCCGTCGTCCCAATGTTCCGCGGCCAGTTCGGCCAGGGCCGGGGCGGCCAGGTGGATCGGGTTCTTGGCCAGGTGCGGGTAGGCCACGTGGCCCTGTACGCCGCGCACCGTGAGCTTGGCGCCGAGGGAGCCGCGACGGCCGTTCTTGACCACGTCACCGACCAGGCTGGTGCTCGACGGCTCGCCGACGATGCACCAGTCCAGGCGCTCCTTGCGCGCCGCCAGGCGTTCGACCACGGCCTTGGTGCCGTGGTGGGCCGGGCCTTCTTCGTCGCTGGTGATCAGGAAGGCCACCGAGCCTTTGTGGTCCGGGTAGTCGGCGACGAAACGCTCGGCCGCTACCAGCATCGCCGCCAGGCTGCCTTTCATGTCCGCCGCGCCGCGCCCGCAGAGCATGCCGTGCTCGTCGATCAGCGCGTCGAACGGGTCGTTCTGCCAGGCCTGGACCGGGCCGGTCGGCACCACGTCGGTATGGCCGGCGAAACACAGCACCGGGCCTTCGTGCTTGCCGTGGGTGGCCCAGAAGTTATCCACATCCTCGATGCGCATCGGCTCCAGCTTGAAGCCGGCATCGCCCAGGCGCTGCATCATCAGCTTCTGGCAGTCGGCGTCGACCGGCGTCACCGACGGGCGGCGGATCAGGTCACAGGCGAGTTGCAGGGTCGGCGAAAGGTCGGCGTGGGCCGTCATGGGGAAACTCCGGTGCAAGGCGTTATGTGTGGGAGCGAGGCTTGTCGCGATGACCGCGACGCGGTTTGCTGAGGCACCGCAGGGTTCTCATCGCGGGCAAGCCTCGCTCCTACGGTAATGGGGCAAGGCGCGCAAAATGGCGGATATCTTAAAGCAAAACGGCGGCCAGAGGCCGCCGTTTAGTGCTTTGCCGCGATTTATGCAGCCGCCACCGGTTCGCTTTCGGCAAGCGGTTTTGGCAGCGACGACAGGAAGGCCATGACCAGCGCCGCCACATATGGCAGCGACTGCACCAGGAGCATGGTCACCCAGAAGCGCATGTCGTTGCTCGGCAGGCCGCCCTGCACCAGATAGATGCCCAGCGCTGCGCCCCACAACAGCAGCATGATGAACAGCTCTTCCCGGGCTTCCGAGATCGCCACCCAGAAGCCGTGGTTGTCGGCATTCTTCGGCGTGCGGAAGAACGGAATGCTGCTGGTGAAGAAACCGTACAGCACCGCCTTGGCGATGGTGTGGGACAACGCCAGGCCCGCCACGGCCGCGCAGAACGCATCCTTGAGGTTGACCCCGACCGCCCGGCGGTAGAGGAAGATGATCTTGCCGACCTTGAACACGAACAGCGCCAGGGGCGGGATCGCGAAGATCAGCAACGGCGGATCGACGCGCTGCGGCACGATGATCATCGCCGCCGACCAGAGCAGGGCGCCGAGGGTGAAGAAGATGTTCATGCCGTCCGCCACCCACGGCAGCCAGCCCGCGAGGAAGTGGTAGCGCTGGCCACGGGTCAGCTCGGTGTCCTTGCCGCGCAGCAGGCTGGCGGTGTGGCGCTTGATGATCTGGATCGCCCCATAGGCCCAGCGGAAACGCTGTTTCTTGAAGTCGATGAAGGTATCCGGCATCAGGCCCTTGCCGTAGCTGGTGTGGTAGTACGCCGCCGACAGGCCTTTCTCGAACACCCGCAGGCCCAGCTCGGCGTCTTCGCAGATGCACCAGTCGGCCCAGCCCAGTTCTTCCAGGACCGAACGCCGGGTCATGGTCATGGTGCCGTGCTGGATGATCGCGTCACGGTCGTTGCGGGTGACCATGCCGATATGGAAGAAGCCTTTGTATTCCGCGTAGCAGAGCTTCTTGAAGGTGCTTTCGTTCTGGTCGCGGTAATCCTGCGGCGATTGCACCACGGCGATTTTCGGGTCGGCGAAGTGCGGCACCATGTGCTTGAGCCAGTTGCGGTCGACGCAGTAGTCCGAGTCGATCACCGCGATCACTTCGGCGTCCTTGGCGGTGTGCGGGATCAGGTAGTTCAGCGCGCCGCCCTTGAAACCGGCCAGGGGCGCGACGTGGAAGAACTTGAAGCGCGGGCCGAGGGTTTCGCAATAGGCCTGCACCGGTTCCCAGACCGCCGGGTCCTTGGTGTTGTTGTCGATGATCAGGACTTCGAAGTCCGGATAGTCGAGGTTGGCCAGGGCATTGAGGGTCTGTTTGACCATCTCCGGCGGCTCGTTGTAGCACGGCACGTGGATCGAGACTTTCGGCCGGTAACTGGAGTCGCCTTCGACCGGCAGGAACTCGCGCCGGCGCTTGTGCACCCAGACTGCCTCGGCCAGTTCATGGGCCTCGGTGAGCAACACGATGAACACCCCGAGCGCGCCCAGGGCGAGTAGGAAGCCCACCGTCAGGCTGAACCAGGTGCTGTATTGCTGGCTGTAGTCGTAGCCGATCCACACCAGCACCGAGCCGCAGAGGAAGGCGATGAAGGTCAGGAAGGTCCGGCCGCGCTGGCGCAGGGCCGAGCCGTCGATCATCAGCAGGGTCAGGGACAGCAGCGCCAGGACCACCGAACCGATGGCCAGCACGCGCCATTGCGGGATCGCCACCACCGGGCCTTCGAAGTTGAATTTCTGCTGGCGCGCGGCGTTGAACACGCCCCAGTAGGCGCCCACCGAGCCTTCGTCGCTGGCCTTCCACGGCTGGTCGAAGGCTTCGATCACGAAGTAGTTGTAGCCCTGGCGGTTGAGCTTGTTGACCAGGTTACGCAGGTAGATCGCCTGATCCGCCGGGCTGGCGTCGGCGCCGCCACGCATGCGGCCGTTGCTCGGCCAGCCCACCTCGGACAGCAGCAGCGGTTTTTTCGGGAACATCTTCTTCAGGTCGCGGGCACGGTCGAGGACGAACTGCCCGGCCTTGTCCATCGGGATGAATTCCCAGTAAGGCAGGACGTGGGCGGCGATCAAGTCGACGTGCTGGGCCAGTTCCGGGTGTTCTTCCCAGACGTGCCACTGCTCGGAGGTAGTGACCGGTACCTTGACCGCGGCGCGCACGCGATCGAGCAGCACGCTCAACTGGTCGGCGGTGATTTCCTTGCGGAAGATCGCTTCGTTACCGACCACCACGCGCACCACACTGCGCGAGTTGTTGGCGATGTCGATGGCGCGGGTGATTTCACGCTCGTTGCGCTCCAGGTCCGGGCTGATCCAGATCCCCAGGGTCACGCGCAGGCCGAACTCTTCCGCCAGCTTGGGGATGTTCTCCAGCGTGCCGTCGACCGAGTAGGTCCGAATGTTGTCGGTCAGCTTGCTCATGATCTCCAGGTCGCGACGCATTTCATCGTCGGTCGGGAACTGGTCTTTCTGCGGGAACTGGCCCAGCTGGAAAGGCGAGTAGGAAAAGCCGGAGATTTGGGCAGGCCAATTGGGGGCGGAGACCGGGCGGTTGACCAGTGCCCAGAAGCCGGTGAACAGGGCGGCGATTGCCAGAACCACCACCAGGTTGAGTCCAAATTTACGCGATGACATAGCTATTTCGGGTTCCAAAGGGTGTGGAACGGGGGGACGGTCGGCATGCGCCAAGCGGCGCGCATCCTACACTGGCCTTCGACTGAGCGTACAGCGCACAGGGGAAAGCCGCAGGTTGGGCAATCCAACTCGATTTAAGTTCTCGGCGACGGAATTTTCAGATTGTTCCACTTATTAAAGCAGCCCCGGCTGCCATTCATAGGGCAAAGATGCTCTTGGCGGGCATCGGCCCTATAATGCGCGCCGGTTTTTGGGGTAATGGTCATGAGTACAGAAGATCCGCGGTTTGCTGGCGTCGCCCGTTTGTATGGCATCGAGGGGCTGGAACGCTTGCGCGCCGCCCATGTGGCGATCGTCGGTGTCGGCGGTGTCGGCTCCTGGGCGGCGGAAGCCATTGCCCGTTGCGGCGTGGGCGAGATCTCGCTGTTCGACCTGGACGACGTCTGCGTCAGCAACAGCAATCGGCAGCTGCACGCCCTCGACAGTACGGTCGGCAAGGCCAAGGTCGAGGTCATGGCCGAGCGCCTGCACGGGATCAATCCGGCTTGCACCGTGCATGCGGTGGCGGACTTCGTCACCCGCGAGACCATGGCCGAGTACATCACGCCGAACATCGACTGCGTGATCGACTGCATTGACAGCGTCAACGCCAAGGCGGCGCTGATCGCTTGGTGCAAGCGACGCAAGATCCAGATCATCACCACCGGCGGCGCGGGCGGGCAGATCGACCCGACGCTGATCCAGGTCTGTGACCTGAACCGGACCTTCAACGACCCGCTGGCCTCGAAAGTGCGCTCGACCCTGCGTCGCGACTACGGTTTTTCCCGCACCGTGACCCGTCACTACAGCGTGCCTTGCGTGTTTTCCACCGAGCAACTGCGCTACCCGAAACCGGACGGCAGCATCTGCCTGCAGAAGAGCTTTGTCGGCGATGGCGTGAAACTCGACTGCGCCGGCGGTTTTGGCGCGGTGATGATGGTGACCGCGACCTTCGGCATGGTTGCGGCGACCAAGGCGGTGGACAAGCTGGTGGCTGGCGTGCGGCGCCCGGCGGATCGGGTCAAGCCCGCAGCCGTTTGACTCTGTAGGAGCGGCCGGTCGACGCTCGATTGCCCGCGAAATGCGGTGTGTCAGATAGACCGCTATCGCGGGCAAGCCTCGCTCCTACAGGGATGGGCGTCAGGCTGAGAGTTCGCGCATCCGCTGCAATACCGCATTCAGCCCATTGCTGCGCGACGGTGACAGCTGGCGCGACAGGCCCAGCTGATTGAACCAGTCCGGCAAATCCACCCGTTGCAGCTCCTCGGCGGACAAACCGTTGACCCGCGCCAGCAGCAGGGCCACCAGGCCGCGGATCAGGCGCGCATCGCTGCTGGCGGCGAACTGCCAGTGACCGTTCTGCAAGGTGCCTACCAGCCAGACCTGGCTTTCACAGCCATGCACCCGATTGGCCTCGACCTTGTCGGCTTCAGCCAGCGGCGCCAGGCGTTCGCCCCATTGCATCAGCAAGCGGGCGCGCTGTTCCCAGCCGGGGGCGCCCTGGAAACTGTCGAGGGCGGCCAGGGCTTCGGCGGGCAGGCTCATCGCAACAGCTCCAGGGCCTGATCGAGGGCCTCGAAGAAGCGCTCCAGGTCCTCGGAGTCGTTGTACAGCGCCAAGGACACGCGGATTGCCCCGGCCAGGCCGAAGCTTTTCAGCAGCGGCATGGCGCAGTGATGCCCGGCGCGCACGGCGATGCCCTGTTCGGTCAGCAGGTGAGCCAGGTCGGCGTTGTGCACACCATCGACCACGAAGCTGACCAGCGCCAGCTGCGGCTTGCCCAGCAGGCGCAGACCTTTGCGGGCCAGCAGGCCGTGCAACAGGTAGTCGTGCAGCGCGGCTTCATGGGCACTGACGGCGTCCTGATCCAGGCCGCTGAGGTAGTCCAGGGTTGCGCCGAGGCCGATCACGCTGGCGATCGGCGGCGTACCGGCTTCGAAACCCAGTGGGGCGGGGCGGAAGCTGGCGTGCTGGTATTCGGCCTGCTGGACCATCTCGCCACCAAACTGCCAGTGGCGCAGGCCTTTTAGCGCCTCGTTGCGCCCGTAGAGCACGCCGACGCCGTCCGGGCCGTAGAGCTTGTGGCTGGAGAACACATAAAAATCGCAGCCCAGCGCCTGCACATCGTGGCGGCCATGGACCACGCCCTGGGCGCCGTCGACCACGGTCAGGGCATTGTTTGCCTTGGCCAGGGCCAGCAGCTGCGGCAGGGGTTGCCAGGCACCGAGCACATTGGACAGCTGGCTGACGGCCAGCAGCCGGGTGCGCGGGCCGATCAGGCGGGCCGCGGCGTCGAGATCGATCAGGCCGTCGTCGTCCAGTGGCAGGACCACCAGGTCGAGGCCGCGACGGTGTGCCAGTTGCTGCCAGGGCAGCAGGTTGGCGTGATGCTCCAGGGCGCTGATGACGATTTCATCGCCCGGGTTGAATTGGTGTTCCAGGCCATAGGCCAGGAGGTTCAGCGCGGAGGTCGCGCCGTGGGTAAAGATGATCTGCCCGCTGTCACCGGCATTCAGCCACTGCGCCACCTTGTGCCGGCTGTTCTCGAACGCCTGGGTGGCATGAGCGCCGGGCAGGTGCTGCGCGCGATGCACGTTGGCCGCGCCATTGGCGTAGTAGTGTGCCAGGGCGTCCAGCAGGGCTTGGGGTTTTTGCGTGGTGGCGGCGTTGTCCAGGTAGGTCTGGTCCTGCCGTTGCAGGGCGGCGATGGCCGGGAAGTCGGCGCGCCAGGGGGAGGCTACAAGCATGGTGGCAGAACTCGTTTGAACGGGCCGGGCGCCGATGATAAGCGCCCGGCCGGTCGCAGTGGAACCGAATCGCTGCTTAGTTGTGAGCGTGCAGCGCTTCGTTCAGCTCGATGGCCGATTTGTGGGTCTTGCACTCCACGGCACCGGTCTCCGAATTGCGGCGGAACAGCAGGTCCGGCTGGCCGGCCAGTTCGCGGGCCTTGAGCACCTTGACCAGTTGGTTGTTCTCGTCCAGCAGCGCCACCTTGGTCCCGGCGGTCACGTACAGGCCCGATTCCACGGTGTTGCGGTCGCCCAGCGGGATACCGATACCGGCGTTGGCGCCGATCAGGCAGCCTTCGCCGACCTTGATCACGATGTTGCCGCCGCCCGACAGGGTGCCCATGGTCGAGCAGCCGCCGCCCAGGTCGGAACCCTTGCCGACGAATACGCCCGCGGAAACCCGGCCTTCGATCATGCCCGGGCCTTCGGTGCCGGCGTTGAAGTTGACGAAACCTTCGTGCATCACCGTGGTGCCTTCGCCGATGTAGGCGCCCAGGCGAATACGCGCGCTGTCAGCGATACGCACGCCGCTCGGTACCACGTAGTCGGTCATTTTCGGGAACTTGTCCACCGAGAACACTTCCAGCAGCTCGCCGCGCAGGCGGGCTTCCAGTTGACGCTCGGCCAGCTCGCCGAGGTCGACCGCGCCCTGGTTGGTCCAGGCCACGTTCGGCAGCAGCGGGAAGATCCCGGCCAGGTTCAGGCCGTGGGGCTTGACCAGGCGGTGGGACAGCAGGTGCAGCTTCAGGTAGGCCTCCGGGGTGGAGGTCAGCTGGGCGTCTTCGGCCAGCAGGGTGGCGACCAGCGGCTTGTGGCTCTCGGCCAGGCGGGTCAGCAGCGCGGCCTGGGTGGCGTCGATGCTTTTCAGCGCCTCGGCCAGTTGCGCGGCCTGGGCGGTGGTGAAGGTGATGGCCTGGTTGCCTTCGCTGTAGCCCAGTACCGGGGCGATGGCGGCAACGATTTCCGCGGATGGCTTGACCAGGGGCGCGGCGTAGAACACTTCCAGCCACGCGCCTTGACGGTTTTGAGTGCCGACACCAAAGGCCAGGCTGAACAGGGTAGTGGACATGCTGTTACCTCTTACAAAATTGAACGGGCAGGCGTTATTTGATTTCTGCCGCGTAGATATCGGGCTTGAAGCCAATCAGGGTTCGGTCACCGAGATCGAGCACCGGGCGCTTGATCATCGAGGGTTGTGCGAGCATCAGTTCGATCGCTTTCGCCTGGTCGAGATCGGCTTTGCGTTCGTCGTCGAGTTTGCGAAAGGTCGTGCCCGCACGGTTCAGCACCACCTGCCAGCCGTGCTCGTTGCACCACTGGGTCAGGTGTTCACGGTCGATTCCGACCGCTTTGTAGTCATGGAAGTCATAGCTGGCAGCGTGTTCATCGAGCCAGGTGCGCGCCTTTTTCATGGTGTCGCAGGCTTTGATGCCGAAAAGGTGCAACGTTTTGCTTGAAGCGGTCAAGGAATTGCCCCCTTTTGAGATGCTGGAGTTAAAGGTCACGGATTATGCCATGCCCGCGCCGGTTCGGCGTCGGCGAAGGCCCGGCTTTGTAGCTTTGTGTGACAGCAGCATGGACCGCTTGCGACTTTTGTGCAGCGGCGAGGCCCGAGCTTAAGCGGCTAATATGGCACTTCGACGGTAACCTGTTGCCTGAAGTCTGCTGCTGATCGATTGGGAAACCGCTTTATGCAAACCGCTTATACCGTCCTTATCCTGCTGATGCTGGTGAGCCTCTCGCGGCTGGTCGGACGGGTGATTCCGTTGCCGTTGCCGCTGGTGCAGATCGCCGCCGGGGCCTTGCTGGCCTGGCCCACCCTGGGGCTGCACGTGGCCCTGGACCCTGAATTGTTTCTATTCCTGTTCTTGCCGCCGCTGCTGTTTTCCGATGGCTGGCGCATGCCCAAACGTGACCTGTGGCGCCTGCGCGGGCCGATCCTGACCTTGGCCGTGGGCCTGGTGCTGTTCACAGTGGTGGGCGCCGGTTATTTCATTCACTGGTTGCTGCCGACCATCCCCTTGCCGGTGGCCTTTGCCCTGGCGGCTGTCTTGTCGCCCACCGACGCGGTGGCGGTGTCGGCGATTTCCCAGAATCGCCTGCCGACGCCCTTGATGCACATGCTCCAGGGCGAGGCGCTGATGAACGATGCTTCCGGCCTGGTGACCTTCAAGTTCGCCCTGGCCGCGGCCGTGACCGGGGTGTTTTCCCTGGCCAATGCCAGCCTGACCTTTGTCCTGGTGGCAGTGGGTGGCCTGGCAGTCGGCGTGGCCCTGAGCTGGCTGGTGGGGCGCTTGCGTGCCTGGATGATCGCCCGCGGCTGGGATGACCCGGCGACCCACGTGGTGTTCATGCTGTTGCTGCCGTTCGCCGCCTACGTGCTGGCCGAGCGCCTGGGGGCCTCGGGCATCCTCTCGGCGGTGGCGGCGGGAATGATGCAGAGCTGGCTCGATCTGTTGCCACGGCAGACCAGCACGCGCTTGCTCAACCGCAGTGTCTGGTCGTTGCTGGAGTTCGCCTTCAATGGCCTGATCTTTCTACTGTTGGGCCTGCAACTGCCCGACATCATCAAGGCCGTGGTCAGCCACGAAACCACCTTGTGGCCGACCCTGTTCTATCGCTGCCTGGATGTCGGGGCGATCTTCCTGGTGCTGCTGGTGCTGCGGTTTATCTGGGTGCAAAGCATCTGGCGGCTGTCCGGCCTATTGCGCCGCTGGCGTGGCAAGGGAGAGTTGACGCTGGTGCCGACCGCGCGTTCCTGCTGGTTGCTGACGCTGGGCGGGGTGCGCGGGGCGGTGACCCTGGCGGGCGTCATGTCGGTGCCGCTGTTGCTGGGGGCGGGCGAAGCCTTTCCCGAGCGTGACCTGCTGATCTTCATTGCCGCGGGGGTGATCCTGTTGTCGCTGGTGGCCGCCTGTATCGCCTTGCCGCTGTTGCTGCGGGGCATCCAGAAGAGCCCCGACGAGAAGCGTCATGCCGAAGTGCGTGACGCCTGGCGCAAAACCGCCGAGGCGGCGATCCATGCCCTGGAGGCCGAGGAAGTGGCTGACGCAGCGAATTCGCCGGATGCGGCCCAGTCGGCGCTGGCCACCGAGCTCAAGGGGCGGATGATGTCGGAGTATCGCCATCAACTGGAGGTGTTCAACGATTCCGCCGAAGCCCAGGCGCTGGCGTTTCAGATGGACTTGCTGGAGCGCAAGTTGCGCTTGAAGGCGCTGCGGGCGCAGCGGCTGGAGTTGTATCGGTTGAGCCGCCAGCACCAGATCGGCGACGACGTGTTGCGCGAGGTCTTGGGCGAACTGGACCTCAGCGAGGCCAATCTGGGGCAGGTGAAATAACGCCTCTGTTCCTGTAGGAGCGAAGCTTGCTCGCGATGAAGGATAACGCGGTGTATCAGGTGTACGGCGTCGTCTCTATCGCGGGCAAGCCTCGCTCCTACAGGGGCGTGAGTTATTTACGGCGCTGAACGAAATCCCGGATCCGCTCGGCCGCTTCCACGCATTCGGCCAATGGCGCCACCAGGGCCATGCGCACCCGACCGGCTCCCGGGTTACTGCCGTCGACGTCGCGCGAAAGATAAGAGCCCGGCACCACGGTCACGTGCTCCTGTTCGAACAGATCGCGGCAGAACGCCGTATCGTCGCCTGCCACGTTCGGCCACAGGTAGAAGCTGCCGTCCGGGCGCTGCACGTCGAGCACCGGCGCCAGAATCTCCAGCACCGCATCGAACTTCTCGCGATACAGCGCGCGGTTGGCGCGCACATGCACTTCGTCGTTCCAGGCGGCAATGCTGGCCAGCTGGGTCTGAACCGGCATGGCGCAGCCATGGTAGGTGCGGTACAGCAGGAAGCCCTTGAGGATATCCGCGTCGCCCGCGACGAAACCGGAGCGCAGGCCCGGCAGGTTGGAGCGCTTGGACAGGCTGTGGAACACCACGCAACGCTTGAAGTCCTGGCGTCCCAGCTCGGCACAGGCACTGAGCAGGCCGGGGGGCGGGGTCTGCTCGTCGAAGTACAGCTCGCTGTAGCACTCGTCGGCGGCGATCACGAAGTCGTACTGGTCGGCCAGGGCAATGAGTTTCTTCAGGGTGTCGATCGGGATCAGCGCGCCGGTCGGGTTGCCTGGCGAGCACAGGAACAGGATCTGGCATCGCTGCCAGATCTCGGCCGGTACCGCGTCGAAGTCCGGGTTGAAGCCGTTTTCATCCAGGCATGGCAGGTAGTGCGGCTTGGCCCCGGCGAGAAAGGCCGCGCCTTCGTAGATCTGATAGAAGGGGTTCGGGCTGACCACCAGCGCGTCGTCGCCACGGTTGACCACGGTCTGGGTGAAGGCGAACAGCGCCTCGCGGGTGCCGTTGACCGGCAGCACATTGCGCGCCGGGTCGATCCAGCCGCCAGGCACGCCAAAGCGCCGTTCACACCAGCTGGCGATGGCTTCGCGCAGGGCCGGAAGGCCCAGGGTCGTCGGATACACCGCCATCTGGTCGAGGTTGTTGGCCAGGGCTTCGGCGACAAAGCTCGGCGAGCGGTGCTTGGGCTCGCCGATGGACAGCGCGATAGGGCGCTTGGCCGGGTTGGGCTGGACGCCGCCGAGCAGGGCGCGGAGTTTCTCGAACGGGTAGGGCTGCAGCTGGTTCAGAGCGTTGTTCATCGGTGCGGTGTCTCACTCAAAGCGGGTCGTGGCGCGTGGTCAGATGCTCAGGCGCGTCAAGGCGGTAGACGGTTCGTGGCTGACGCTCAGCTGTTCGACGATGGCGTCCTGCAGTCGGCTGCACAGCTGGGGATCGGACAGTTGCTGGTTGTGCGCGTCGGTAATGAAGAATACGTCTTCCACGCGCTCGCCCAGGGTGGCGATCTTGGCGTTTTGCAGCGACAGGTCGAACTCCAGGAAGATCTTGCCGATGCGCGCCAGCAGGCCGGGGCGATCGGGAGCGCTCAGTTCGAGCACGGTGACCGGGCGCTGGGCGTCGTTGTGGATAGTCACTTGCGGCGGGAAGGCGAAGTGCTTGAGCTGACGCGGTACCCGACGCTGGATGATGGTCGGGTAGTCGTCAGGGTTGCGCAGGGCCTCGGTAAGGCCGTCGCGGATCTGTTTGACGCGTTGCGGGTTGTTGCCGATCGAGCCGCCGTCGTTGTCGAGCACGATATAGGTGTCGAGGGTGAACTGGCTGCTCGAGGTGATGATCCGGGCGTCGTGGATGTTCAGGTTCAACTGGTCCATCGCGGCCACGGTCACGGCGAAGAAGTCGTGCTGGTCCGGGGCGTAGATGAAGATCTGCGTGCCACCCTCGAATTCGCGCTGGGTGGTTTCCTTGATCAGCACCAGCGGGCCGCCGTCGGCCGGCTGCTGGAGGATCGCGTCGCTGTGCCAGGCCACGTCGCCGGCGGTATGGCGCAGGAAGTAGTCGTCCCCCAGTTGCGCCCAGAGCTGCTCGACGTCGTCCGGATCGGTGCCAGCGCGGACCAGGATGTCCAGGGCCGCGCTTTGCGTCTGGCGGATCTGCTCTTCGCGGTCCACCGGGTTTTCCAGGCCGCGGCGCAGGGCGCGCTTGGTCTCGGTGTATAGCTGGCGCAACAGGCTGGCGCGCCAGGAGTTCCACAACGTCGGGTTGGTCGCGTTGATATCGGAAACCGTCAGCACGTAGAGATAGTCCAGGCGGGTCTGGTCGACCACGACCTGGGCGAAGTCATGGATGACTTGCGGGTCGGACAGGTCCTTGCGCTGGGCGGTGGTGGACATCACCAGGTGGTTCTGCACCAGCCAGACGATCAGGCGGGTGTCCCACAGCGGCAACTGGTGGCGGATGCAGAAGGCTTCCGCGTCCACGGCGCCGATTTCCGAGTGGTCGCCGTGCCGGCCCTTGCCGATGTCATGGTAGAGCCCGGCCAGGTAGATCAACTCGGGCTTGGGCAGCTTGGCCATGAGCTTGCTGGCCAGCGGGAATTTCTCCGAAACCTGGGTGTACTGCAGTTTGCGCAGGTGCTTGATCAGGTTCAGGGTGTGGGCGTCGACCGTATAGATGTGGAACAGGTCGTGCTGCATCTGCCCGACGATATGGCCGAACTCCGGCAGGTAACGCCCGAGAATGCCGTAACGATTCATCCGCCGCAGGTTGCGGTGAATGCCGATCTCGCACTTGAACAGCTCGATGAACAGGCTGGTATTGCGGATGTCATGGCGGAAATCGTCGTCGATCAGGTGGCGATTCTCGCGCAACAGGCGAATAGTGTCGGCGCGTACGCCCTTGATCTCCGGGTGCTGGGCCATGAGCACGAAGATTTCCAGCATGGCGAACGGCGTGCGGTGGAACACGTTGGCGTTGATCGCCTCGATGTAGCCATCGTGCAGCTGGAAACGCGAGTTGATCGGCTGCGGCGGCGCTTCGTCTTCCGGGGCGAGGATGACTTCCTCGAAGTGCTGGATGATCAGATCGCTGAGCTGGGCAATGCTCATCACCACCCGGTAGTACTGCTGCATGAAGCTTTCGATGGCCTGCTTGGCATCGTTGCCTTCGAATCCCAGCAGCTTGGCGATCGAGCGCTGGTGATCGAACAACAGGCGGTCTTCGGCGCGCCCGGCGAGCATGTGCAGGGCGTAGCGGACTTTCCACAGGAACTCCTGGGACGAGGCCAGCAGCGCGTTCTCGCTTTCCACCAGGAAACCTTCGCCGGCCAGGGCCCGCAGATTCAGCGTGCCGTACTGGCGACGGGCGACCCAGAGGATGGTCTGGATATCCCGCAGGCCGCCGGGCGAGCCTTTGACGTTGGGTTCCAGGTTGTATTCGGTGTCGTTGTACTTGTGGTGCCGCGCCTTCTGCTCGGCGCGCTTGGCCAGGAAGAAATCCTTGCTCGGCCACATGTGCGCGGTGCTGGTGACGTCGAGCATGCGCTGGCGTAGGCGCTCGGGGCCGCAGATGGTGCGGCTTTCCATCAGGTTGGTAACCACCGTCAGGTCGGCGCGGGCCTCTTCGGCGCATTCCTCCACCGAGCGCACGCTTTGCCCGACTTCCAGGCCGATGTCCCAGAGCAGGGTCAGGAAGCGTTCGATGGAGTCGCGGAAAATCTCGTGGTCGGCGCTGTCCAGCAGGATCAGCAGGTCGATGTCCGAGTAGGGGTGCAGCTCGCCGCGACCGTAGCCGCCGACCGCCACCAGGGCGATGTCAGCGTCTTCGCTCCAGTCGAACTGGTCCCAGGCCTTTTGCAGGATGTTATCGACGAACCAGGCGCGATCCTCGATGAGCCGGCGGATATCCCGTCCGCTGCGAAAGCGCTCGTCGAGCACTTCGCGTGCCTGACGAATGGCTTTCTTGAAGGCGGCGATAGGGCTTGCCTTCAGGGCCAGTTCCGCCTGGAACTGGCCGCGGTCGAACAATTCGGGATCCACCTGCGGCATCGATTGGCTTTCCTTTCTATCTAATAGGTAGGGCGCATTTGCGTGGATCAGGCCGAGACGCGGGGGATGGTGTCATCGCTGCGCAGGGTGAAGATCTCGTAGCCGGTCTCGGTCACCAGCAGGGTGTGTTCCCACTGTGCGGAGAGCTTGCGGTCCTTGGTGATCGCGGTCCAGCCGTCGCCCAGCACCTTGGTGTCGGCCTTGCCCTGGTTGATCATCGGCTCGATGGTGAAGGTCATGCCGGCTTTCAGTTCCATACCGGTGCCGGCACGGCCGTAATGCAGGATCTGCGGCTCTTCGTGGAATACCTTGCCGATGCCGTGGCCGCAGAACTCGCGAACCACTGAGAAGCCATTCTTCTCGGCGTGCTTCTGGATGACTTCGCCGATATCGCCCAGGCGGCAGCCCGGCTTGACCAGTTCGATGGCCTTGTACATGCATTCCTGGGTGATCTGCGACAGGCGCTCGGCCCAGACCGGCACGGTGCCGACGTGGAACATGCGGCTGGTGTCGCCGTGGTAACCGTCCTTGATGACGGTGACGTCGATGTTCAGGGTGTCGCCATCCTTCAGCGGCTTCTCGTTCGGGATGCCGTGGCACACCACGTGGTTGATCGAGGTGCAGATGGACTTGGGGAAACCCTTGTAATTCAATGGCGCGGGAATCGCCTGCTGCACATTGACGATGTAGTCGTGGCAGATGCGGTCCAGCTCTTCGGTGGTCACACCGGGTTTGACATGCTCGGCAATCATTTCCAGCACTTCGGCGGCCAGTTTGCCGGCGACACGCATTTTTGCGATGTCCTCGGGAGTTTTGAGGGTGACGGTCATACAGGCTCTCTTGACGCTCAGTGGCGCGGATAAATACGGAATGGCTTGAAAACGGTGTATCGAAGGCTGAACCCGCTGTGGGGTCGCCGCGCTTTCAAAAGCCTCAAAGGTGCGATTCTAACAGAGCCCCGGGGCAAATCTGAGGCTCTGTGCGTCGCTTCTTTCTATAACAGTGGAGCATTCTGGCCCGATTCCAAGGGGGGAGCAAAAAAGCGCTCTGAGGGAAATGAGAATCCGGGTTCCGTTTTTACCCTTCTTGTGGTATAAAATGCGCCGCTTTCCGGGGATGCCCCGAAAAGCCTAAACCCACACACGTGTCGACACGATGACCTGGGTGCCCTCAGCAAAAGCTGTTGGTTGGTCATTGGGATACGTGGAGGCCTAACCCGACTTATTAAGGAACTATCATGTCCCAAGTCAACATGCGCGATATGCTGAAGGCCGGTGTGCACTTCGGTCACCAAACCCGTTACTGGAATCCGAAAATGGGCAAGTACATTTTCGGCGCGCGTAACAAGATTCACATCATCAACCTTGAAAAAACCCTGCCAATGTTCAACGAAGCTCTGACTTTCGTAGAGCGTCTGGCCCAGGGCAAAAACAAGATTCTGTTCGTCGGCACCAAGCGTTCCGCTGGCAAGATCGTTGCTGAAGAAGCAGCACGTTGCGGTTCGCCGTACGTCGATCACCGCTGGTTGGGCGGCATGCTGACCAACTACAAAACCATCCGTGCTTCCATCAAGCGTCTGCGTGACCTGGAAGTTCAGTCGGAAGACGGCACCTTCGCCAAGCTGACCAAGAAAGAGGCGCTGATGCGCACTCGCGATCTGGAAAAGCTGGATCGTAGCCTGGGTGGTATCAAGGACATGGGCGGTCTGCCTGACGCACTGTTCGTGATCGACGTTGACCACGAGCGCATCGCGATCACCGAAGCCAACAAACTGGGCATCCCGGTCATCGGCGTTGTCGATACCAACAGCAGCCCGGAAGGCGTTGACTACATCATCCCAGGCAACGATGACGCCATTCGCGCCATCCAGCTGTACATGGGTTCGATGGCTGACGCCGTGATCCGTGGCCGCAACAACGTTGCTGGCGGCACCGAAGTATTCGCTGAAGACGCTCCAGCGCCGGCAGCTGAAGCCTGAGTAACTGACGCTTAGCGTTTACTCAGTACGCAAAAAGGGGGCTAGGCCCCCTTTTTGCCACCTCGAAAATCATTTACCGATGGCGCCCCTGCAGTTCTTGTCATGTGTGGCGGCTATCAAGGGTTTTCGAGAGCGCAGCTCAAGAATTGATCGCCCGTTGAGTCGGGTGGAATGGTTGAAAACCTATCCAAGAGGAATTTGAAAATGGCAGAGATTACTGCAGCGTTGGTTAAAGAACTGCGCGAGCGTACCGGCGAAGGCATGATGGACTGCAAGAAAGCCTTGACCAAGGCTGGCGGCGACATCGAGAAAGCCATTGATGACATGCGTGCTTCGGGCGCCATCAAGGCTGCCAAGAAAGCAGGCAACATCGCTGCTGAAGGCGCCATCGCCATCAAGGACGACGGTAAAGCCGCCGTTCTGCTGGAAGTCAACTCGCAGACCGACTTCCTGGCTCTGCAGGACGATTTCAAGGCATTCGTTGCTGCCAGCGTAGAAAAAGCTTTCGCTGACAAGCTGACCGACGCCGCTCCGCTGATCGAAGCTCAAGAAGCTGATCGTCTGGTTCTGGTTGGTAAAACTGGCGAGAACGTCAACATCCGTCGTCTGGCTCGCGTTGAAGGTGACGTGGTCGGTACTTACCTGCACGGTAACAAGATTGGTGTTGCGGTTGTCCTGAAAGGCGGTTCCGTAGAACTGGCCAAGGACATCGCCATGCACGTGGCTGCAAGCAACCCTGAGTTCCTGCTGCCATCGCAAGTTTCCGCTGAAGCCATCGAGCGCGAGAAAGCCGTGTTCCTGCAGCTGAACGAAGACAAGATGAAAGGCAAGCCAGCCGAAATCGTTGAAAAAATGATCGCTGGCCGTATCAGCAAGTTCCTGGCCGAAGCCAGCCTGGTTGAGCAAGCTTTCGTCAAGGATCCAGAAGTCACCGTAGGTGCCCTGGCCAAGAAAGGCGGCGCTGAAATCGTTTCGTTCACCCGCTTCGCGGTAGGTGAAGGCATCGAGAAGAAAGAAGACAACTTCGCTGAAGAAGTTGCCGCACAACTGGCTGCTGCCAAGCAACAGTAAGACGGTTTTTCAACTGTCGCCCGAAAGAGGCTGCCCGCTCACGCGCGCAGCCTCTTTTCAAATGCGGTAACCAATTTAATTGGTTGCCTTCGGAACCGGCTTACAAAGTCGTGTTCTGATGGCGCTGTGACAGCGTCAAGCTAGAGTGAACGCAGGCTGCAAACAGCTTGCAGAGAATTTTTAAAATACGCCGCAGGAGAGATTCGCAATGGCTCAGCAGGGCAGTGGTTATCAAGCTCGCTATAAACGCATTCTACTCAAGCTTAGCGGCGAGGCCCTGATGGGCTCGGAAGAGTTCGGGATCGACCCTAAGGTGCTGGATCGCATGGCGCTGGAAGTCGGCCAGCTGGTTGGCATCGGTGTTCAGGTCGGCCTGGTCATCGGCGGTGGCAACCTGTTCCGCGGTGCGGCGCTCAGCGCGGCCGGCATGGATCGGGTGACAGGCGACCACATGGGCATGCTGGCCACTGTGATGAACGGCCTGGCCATGCGTGACGCGCTGGAACGTGCGAATATCTCGGCTATCGTCATGTCGGCCATTTCCATGGTGGGCGTGACCGATCACTATGACCGTCGCAAGGCGATGCGTCATCTGAACTCCAAGGAAGTGGTGATCTTCGCTGCCGGTACTGGCAACCCGTTCTTCACCACCGACTCCGCAGCATGCTTGCGGGCGATCGAGATCGATGCCGACGTAGTGCTCAAGGCAACCAAGGTTGACGGTGTGTACACCGCAGACCCATTCAAAGACCCGCATGCCGAGAAGTTCGATCATCTGACCTACGATGAAGTGCTGGATCGCAAGCTGGGTGTCATGGATCTGACGGCGATCTGCCTGTGCCGCGACCATAAGATGCCGTTGCGCGTATTCAATATGAACAAGCCCGGCGCCCTGCTGAACATCGTGCACGGCGGCGCTGAAGGAACCCTGATCGAGGAAGGCGAACAATGATCAACGAAATCAAGAAAGACGCTCAAGAGCGCATGAAGAAGTCCCTGGAATCGCTGGTTCATGCGTTCGGCCAGATCCGTACCGGCAAGGCGCACCCAAGCATCCTGGGCAGTGTGATGGTGCCTTACTACGGCTCCGACACTCCGTTGAGCGGTGTCGCCAACGTGACTGTAAAAGACTCCCAGACCCTGCAAGTCGTGCCGTTCGAGCGCAACATGCTGGCGGCAATCGACAAGGCCATTGGCAGTGCCGGCTTGAACCTCAATCCGACCAACCTGGGCGAGCTGCTGCTGATCAAAATGGCGCCGCTGACTGAAGAGACCCGCAAAGGCTTCACCAAGCAGGCGCGTGCAGCTGCTGAAGATGCCCGCGTTGCGGTGCGCAATATTCGTCGCGATGCTTTGGGTGATCTGAAGAAACTGTCCAAGGATAAGGAAATCAGTGAAGACGAAGAGCGTCGTGCCGGTGCCGAGATCGAAAAGCTGATCAAAGAGTTCGAGGCTCAGATTGCCAAGGCAACTGAAGAAAAAGAAAAGGACCTGATGGCCGTATAAGGGTCAGGACGTTTTCATGGACAAGACCAAGCAGCCTGTACCGTCTTCGGTGCCGCGCCATGTCGCGATCATCATGGATGGCAACAATCGCTGGGCAAAAAAACGCTTTATGCCAGGTGTCGCCGGGCATAAAGCGGGTGTCGATGCTGTTCGTGCGGTGATCGAGGTGTGCGCCGAGGCCAAGGTCGAGGTGCTGACGCTGTTCGCCTTCTCCAGTGAAAACTGGCAGCGGCCGGCCGATGAAGTCAGTGCCTTGATGGATCTGTTCTTCAAGGCGTTGCGCCGCGAGGCCAAGCGCCTCAACGAAAACAACATCAGCCTGCGCATCATCGGCGATCGCTCGCGCTTCCATCCCGAGTTGCAGGCGGCGATGCGCGAGGCGGAAGCGATGACCGCGGGTAGCGACCGCTTCATTCTGCAGATCGCCGCCAACTATGGCGGTCAGTGGGATATCGCCCAGGCCGCTCAGCGCCTGGCGCGGGAAGTTCAGGCAGGGCACCTGCGTCCTGACGACATTACCCCCGAGTTGTTGCAAACCTGCCTGGCAACTGGCGACCTGCCATTGCCGGACCTGTGCATCCGTACGGGTGGCGAGCACCGCATCAGCAATTTCCTGCTCTGGCAGCTGGCTTATGCCGAGCTGTACTTCTCCGACCTGTTCTGGCCGGACTTCAAACACGATGCCATGCGCGCTGCGCTGGCCGATTACGCTTCTCGCCAGCGCCGCTTCGGTAAAACGAGCGAGCAGGTCGAGGCTGGAGCCCGGGTTTAATGCTCAAACAACGAATCATCACTGCGCTGATCCTGCTGCCGATCGCCTTGTGCGGTTTTTTCCTGCTTGAAGGTTCCGCCTTCGCCCTGTTTATCGGGCTGGTGGTGACCCTCGGGGCCTGGGAGTGGGCGCGCCTGGCGGGTTTCGAGGCTCAGCCGACCCGTATTGCCTATGCAGTAGTGGTCGCTGGGCTGTTGTTCCTGATGCAGCTGTTGCCAGGTATCGCGCCTTGGGTGCTCGGTGCAGCGGTGCTCTGGTGGGGGCTGGCGACTTTCCTGGTGCTCACCTATCCGCGTACCAGCGAGCATTGGGCCGGCGCCGCGGCCAAGCTGGTGATCGGTCTGCTGATTCTGCTGCCGGCCTGGCAAGGCCTGGTTTTCATCAAGCAGCAGCCTTTGGGTAACTGGTTGATCATGGCGGTGATGGTGCTGGTCTGGGGTGCTGATATCGGCGCCTACTTCTCCGGCAAGGCATTTGGCAAGCGCAAGCTGGCGCCTCAGGTCAGCCCGGGCAAGAGCTGGGAAGGGGTGTATGGCGGGCTGCTGCTGAGCCTGGTGATCGCTGCGGTGGTGGGTCTGGTTGCAGGCTGGTCCATCGGGCAGATCATCCTTGGCTTGCTGGGCGCGGCTGTCGTGGTGTTCATCTCGGTGGTCGGCGACCTGACCGAAAGCATGTTCAAGCGCCAGGCCGGGATCAAGGACAGCAGTAACCTGCTGCCGGGTCATGGTGGCGTGCTCGACCGTATCGACAGCCTGACTGCGGCCATTCCGGTATTCGCGGTGCTGTTGTGGATGGCTGCATTGTGAGTCGCCCACAGCAGATTACGGTTCTCGGGGCCACCGGCTCTATCGGCCTCAGCACCCTGGACGTCATTGCCCGTCATCCCGAGCGTTATCAGGTCTTCGCCCTGAGCGGCTTCAGTCGTCTGGCTGAGTTACTGGCGTTGTGCATCCGTCACGCCCCGCGTTTTGCTGTCGTCCCGCATATCGCTGCTGCGCGCAGCCTTCAGGAAGATTTGCGCAATGCCGGCTCGCGCACCCGTGTGCTGGTGGGCGAGGAGGGCTTGTGTGAAGTGGCGTCCGACCCTGAAGTTGATGCGGTCATGGCGGCTATCGTCGGTGCCGCGGGCTTGCGTCCGACCCTGGCTGCCGTCGAGGCCGGCAAGAAAATCCTCCTGGCTAATAAAGAAGCACTGGTCATGTCCGGCGCGCTGTTCATGCAGGCGGTGGGCAAGAGCGGTTCGGTGCTGCTGCCCATCGACAGTGAGCACAACGCCATCTTCCAGTGCATGCCCGCGGACTTTTCCCGCGGGTTGAGCAATGTGGGGGTGCGACGCATTTTGCTGACCGCCTCCGGTGGTCCGTTTCGGCAAACTCCGCTGTCCGAGTTGGAGCAGGTAACGCCCGAGCAGGCGTGTGCCCACCCCAACTGGTCCATGGGGCGCAAGATTTCCGTCGATTCGGCCAGCATGATGAATAAAGGCCTCGAGTTGATCGAGGCGTGTTGGCTGTTCGATGCCAAGCCTGCCCAGGTCGAGGTGGTGATTCATCCGCAAAGCGTGATTCATTCGCTGGTCGACTATGTGGATGGCTCGGTGCTGGCCCAGTTGGGCAACCCGGATATGCGCACGCCGATCGCCAATGCCCTGGCTTGGCCGGAGCGGATCGACTCCGGCGTGCCGCCGCTGGATCTGTTCGCCGTGGCGCGCCTGGATTTCCAGGCGCCTGATGAAGAGCGTTTCCCGTGCTTGCGCCTGGCGCGCCAGGCCGCCGAGGCTGGCAACAGCGCGCCGGCCATGCTGAACGCCGCCAACGAGGTGGCTGTTGCCGCGTTTCTCGAACGGCGCATCCGCTACCCCGAGATCGCGAGTATCATCGAGGAAGTATTAAGCCTTGAACCGGTTGTTGCAGTCGATGAGCTGAGCGCCGTGTTCGCGGCGGACGCCAAAGCCCGTGCCCTGGCTGAGCAGTGGCTGGGTCGCAACGGCCGGTAAGGTTGCGACAAGCCCGAGCGTATCGGTACTGGATAGGATTGCGGAGAAAGTAGATGAGCGCGCTCTATATGATTGTCGGCACCCTGATTGCCCTGGGTGTGCTGGTCACCTTCCATGAATTCGGTCACTTCTGGGTGGCGCGTCGTTGCGGCGTCAAGGTTCTGCGTTTCTCCGTGGGCTTCGGTATGCCGCTGCTGCGTTGGTATGACCGGCAAGGTACCGAATTCGTGATTGCCGCCATTCCGCTGGGCGGCTACGTGAAGATGCTCGACGAGCGCGAAGGCGAAGTACCTGTCGACCAGCTCGATCAGTCGTTCAATCGCAAGTCGGTGCGCCAGCGTATCGCCATCGTTGCGGCCGGTCCTGTCGCCAACTTCCTGCTGGCGCTGGTGTTCTTCTGGGGGCTGGCGATGCTCGGTACCGAGCAGGTGCGCCCGGTCATCGGCAGTGTCGAGGTTGGAAGCATTGCCGCCAAGGCGGGCCTGAGTTCCGGCCAGGAAATCGTTGCAATCGATGGCGAGCCCACCGTGGGCTGGTCGGCGGTCAACCTGCAGCTGATTCGGCGTCTGGGCGAAAGCGGTACCTTGCAGTTGCTGGTGCGTGAGCAGGGTTCGACCGCCGATTCGCCACGCGAGCTGGTACTCGATAACTGGCTCAAGGGGACCGATGAGCCTGATCCTATTCGTTCCCTGGGCATTCGCCCCTGGCGCCCGGCGCTTGCCCCCGTTCTGGCCGAGCTTGACCCGAAAGGCCCGGCCCAGGCGGCTGGTCTGAAAACCGGCGATCGCTTGCTGGCTCTGGATGGTCAGGCGCTGACCGATTGGCAGCAGGTCGTCGACTGGGTGCGTGTACGTCCTGATACCAAAATTGTGCTGCGCGTCGAGCGTGATGGTGCTCAAATCGACGTCCCGGTGACCCTGGCCGCGCGTGGTAAAGAGAAGGTTGCCAGTGGTTATCTGGGGGCTGGGGTGAAGGCGGTCGATTGGCCGCCGGAAATGCTTCGCGAGGTCAGTTATGGTCCGCTGGCCGCCATTGGCGAAGGTGCCCGGCGTACTTGGACCATGAGCGTGCTGACCCTCGATTCACTGAAGAAAATGTTGTTCGGCGAGCTCTCGGTAAAAAACTTGAGTGGACCGATAACCATTGCTAAAGTGGCGGGCGCTTCTGCCCAGTCGGGCGTTGCTGATTTCTTGAATTTCCTTGCTTATCTGAGTATTAGCCTAGGGGTTCTGAACTTGCTGCCCATTCCTGTACTGGATGGGGGGCATCTGTTGTTTTATCTGATCGAGTGGGCGCGTGGTCGTCCCTTGTCGGATCGGGTGCAAGGTTGGGGGATACAGATCGGTATCAGCTTGGTGGTCGGGGTGATGTTGCTTGCCCTGGTCAACGATCTGGGTCGTCTGTAACGCTTCGCTGAATTGCGAATCTGCCGCATTTTGCGGCAGTTTCTTTATTGCCAGTTGGAATAAGAAAGGACTTCATGAAACGTCTGCTGCTAACTGCGGTTCTCTCCGTATTGATGATCGCCGAAGTTCACGCCGAGTCCTTCACTATCTCCGATATCCGCGTCAATGGCCTCCAGCGGGTCTCCGCGGGTAGCGTCTTTGGTGCCTTGCCGTTGAACGTCGGTGAGCAGGCGGATGATCGTCGCCTGGTGGAATCCACTCGTGCGCTGTTCAAAACCGGCTTCTTTCAAGATATCCAGCTGGGCCGCGATGGCAATGTCCTGGTCATCACGGTAGTCGAGCGTCCATCCGTCGCCAGTATCGAAATCGAAGGCAACAAGGCGATTTCCACTGAAGACCTGATGAAAGGCCTCAAGCAATCCGGTCTCGCAGAAGGCGAAATCTTCCAGCGTGCGACCCTTGAAGGTGTTCGTAACGAACTGCAGCGCCAATATGTCGCTCAGGGCCGCTACTCGGCCACCGTCGATACCGAAGTGGTTCCGCAGCCGCGCAACCGTGTGGCGTTGAAGGTCAATATCAACGAAGGCACCGTAGCTGCCATCCAGCACATCAACGTCGTGGGCAACACCGTATTCCCGGACGAAGACCTGGTCGAACTGTTCGAACTCAAAACCACCAACTGGCTGTCGTTCTTCAAGAACGACGACAAGTATGCCCGTGAGAAACTCTCCGGTGACTTGGAGCGCCTGCGTTCTTACTACCTGGACCGTGGCTATATCAACATGGATATCGCTTCGACCCAGGTTTCGATCACCCCGGACAAGAAACACGTCTACATCACTGTGAACGTCAACGAAGGCGAGAAGTACAGCGTTCGTGACGTGAAGCTCAGCGGTGACCTGAAAGTGCCTGAAGACCAGGTCAAGTCGCTGCTGCTGGTCGAGAAGGGCCAGGTGTTCTCGCGTAAATTGATGACCACCACTTCCGAGTTGATCACCCGCCGCCTGGGCAACGAGGGTTATACCTTCGCCAACGTCAACGGCGTTCCGCAGCCCCACGACGAAGATCACACGGTCGATATCACTTTCGTGGTCGATCCCGGCAAGCGTGCCTATGTGAACCGCATCAACTTCCGCGGCAACACCAAGTCCGAAGACGAAGTGCTGCGTCGCGAAATGCGTCAGATGGAAGGTGGCTGGGCTTCGACCTACCTGATCGACCAGTCCAAGACCCGTCTGGAGCGTCTGGGTTTCTTCAAGGAAGTCAACGTCGAAACCCCGGCCGTGCCAGGTGTCGACGACCAGGTAGACGTCAACTACGCGGTTGAAGAGCAGGCTTCCGGTTCGATTACCGCCAGCGTCGGTTTCGCCCAGAGCGCCGGCCTGATCCTCGGTGGTTCGATCACCCAGAACAACTTCCTGGGTACCGGTAACAAGGTCAGCATCGGCCTGACCCGCAGCGAATACCAAAGCCGTTACAACTTCGGTTATGTCGACCCCTACTGGACTGCCGATGGCGTGAGCCTGGGTTACAACGCGTTCTATCGCACCACTGACTACGACGACCTCGATGTCGACGTGGCGAGCTATGCGGTAGACAGCCTGGGTGCTGGCGTCAGCGTTGGCTACCCGATCAGCGAGACTTCGCGTCTGACCTTCGGCCTGACCGCGCAACAAGACAAGATCAAGACCGGTCGTTATACCGTCGACGAGATCTTCGACTTCGTTAACCGCGAAGGCGACAACTACCTGAACTTCAAGGCTTCGGCCGGCTGGTCCGAGTCCACCCTGAACAAAGGTGTCCTGGCGACCCGTGGTCACTCCCAAAGCCTGGTCCTGGAAGCCACTACTCCAGGTAGTGACCTGTCGTTCTTCAAGCTCGACTACCGTGGCCAGTTGTTCCAGCCGCTGACCGACACCTACACCATGCGCCTGCACACCGAGCTGGGTTATGGCGACGGTTATGGTTCGACCGACGGCTTGCCGTTCTATGAAAACTACTATGCTGGTGGTTTCAACTCGGTTCGTGGTTTCAAGGACAGCACCTTGGGCCCTCGCAGTACTCCGAGCCGTGGTGTAGGTGTGACGGGCAACGCCGGTACCTCGCTTGACCCTGACCAGGATGCCTTGCCATTCGGTGGCAACGTGCTGATCCAGGGTGGTGTCGAGGTGTTGTTCCCGATGCCGTTCGTCAAGGATCAACGTTCGCTGCGGACTTCCGTGTTCTGGGACGTGGGTAACGTATTCGACTCCAAGTGCGAGAAGACCACCAACACCAACGGCACGTCGTCCAATACACAATGTAACGACATCAGCCTGAGCAATCTGGCCAGTTCCGTGGGTGTCGGCGTGACATGGGTAACCGCTCTGGGCCCGCTGAGCTTTGCTCTGGCGATGCCGATCAAGAAACCTGACGACGCTGAAACCCAGGTGTTCCAATTCTCCCTCGGTCAGACTTTCTAAGAGCTTGACCCAAGATAACGACAATGGATTTTGTAGGAGTGCATCGTGCGTAAGTTGACTCAATTGGTTCTCCTGGCGACTGTCCTGGTAGCAGGCCCGGCCTTCGCCGACATGAAAATCGCCGTACTGAACTATCAGATGGCTCTGCTGGAATCCGATGCTGCGAAGAAGTACGCAGTGGATGCCGAGAAGAAGTTCGGCCCGCAGTTGAACAAGCTGAAAACCCTGGAAAGCAGCGCCAAGGGTATCCAGGATCGCCTGGTTGCCGGTGGCGACAAGATGCAGCAAGGCGAGCGTGAGCGCCTGGAGCTCGAATTCAAGCAGAAAGCCCGCGACTTCCAGTTCCAGTCCAAGGAACTGAACGAAGCCAAGGCCGTTGCCGATCGTGAAATGCTCAAGCAGCTGAAACCGAAACTCGACAGCGCCGTGGAAGAAGTCATCAAGAAAGGTGGTTTTGACCTGGTGTTCGAGCGTGGTGCAGTGATTGATGTCAAACCTCAGTACGACATCACTCGCCAGGTTATCGAGCGCATGAATCAGCTGAAGTAACCCATGACAGCGACT
The DNA here is from genome assembly GCF_017349775.1 of Pseudomonas sp. GW460-12-10-14-TSB1. Lineage (NCBI taxonomy): Bacteria > Pseudomonadati > Pseudomonadota > Gammaproteobacteria > Pseudomonadales > Pseudomonadaceae > Pseudomonas > Pseudomonas sp. GW460-12-10-14-TSB1. The sequence goes on along the minus strand of NZ_JACNAC010000020.1, from coordinate 55,504 downwards.
ATAAAGCTCGGCCAGCTGGCCGAGTTCCTCGGAGCCACCTTGCGTGGCTCCGCAGAGAAAGAAATCACTGGGCTAGCCACCTTGCAGGAGGCTGGCCCAGCTCAGTTGAGCTTTTTGGCAAATCCCCAATACCGTAAGTATCTGGCTGACAGTCAGGCAGGAGCCGTGCTGCTGAAGGCGGCGGATGCCGAAGGTTATGCCGGTGATGCCTTGGTAGTGGCTGATCCCTACCTGTCGTACGCACGGATTTCCCACCTGTTCGATCCCAAGCCCAAGGCGCCAGCCGGTATTCATCCGACTGCGGTCATTGCCGAGGATGCTGTGGTCGACGCGGCTGCCTGTATTGGCGCGTTTGCGGTCATCGAGAGCGGTGCGCAAATCGCCGCGGGTGTCACGATCGGAGCCCATTGTTTTATCGGTGCTCGTTGCCAGATTGGCGAGGGCGGCTGGTTGGCTCCACGCGTGACGCTTTACCACGATGTGCGTATCGGCAAGCGCGTGGTCATTCAGTCCGGTGCGGTGCTCGGCGGCGAAGGTTTCGGTTTCGCCAACGAGAAAGGCATCTGGCAGAAGATCGCGCAGATTGGTGGCGTCACCATTGGCGATGATGTCGAGATCGGCGTGAATACCGCTATCGATCGCGGTGCGCTGGCCGATACCGTCATTGGCAATGGCGTGAAGCTGGATAACCAGATTCAGATCGCTCACAACGTCCAGGTCGGTGATCACACCGCCATGGCGGCCTGTGTCGGTATTTCCGGCAGCACCCGGATCGGCAAGCATTGCATGCTCGCCGGCGGTGTCGGGCTGGTCGGCCACATCGATATTTGCGACAACGTTTTCCTGACCGGGATGACCATGGTGACTCACTCGATTACCGAGCCGGGCTCCTACTCTTCCGGTACAGCCATGCAGCCTGCTGCCGAGTGGCGCAAAAGCGCGGCACGCATCCGTCAGCTCGATGATCTCGCGCGACGCTTGCGACAACTGGAAAAGCGCGTAGGGGACGTGACCCCCGACGGTAAAGCTTCATCAGATGGCTGATACCATTTCCATATCAAGTGTGCACAGCCGTTAGACTGCCTCCTTGATTTGCTAGAGGAGTGTGCGTTAGTCGCGCGCTCCCAATCTTTACTACAGGCTTCCCCCCGAAATGATGGACATCAACGAGATTCGCGAATACCTGCCTCACCGTTACCCGTTCCTGTTGGTGGACCGGGTGGTGGACCTGGATGTTGAAGGCAAGTGCATTCGTGCCTACAAGAATGTCAGCATCAACGAACCCTTCTTCAATGGTCACTTCCCCGCGCATCCAATCATGCCGGGCGTGCTGATCATCGAAGCTATGGCTCAGGCTGCGGGCATCCTTGGTTTCAAGATGCTGGACGTGAAGCCGGCCGATGGCACCCTCTATTACTTCGTCGGTTCCGACAAGCTGCGCTTCCGCCAGCCGGTACTGCCGGGCGACCAGTTGATCCTGGAAGCCAAGTTCATCAGCTGCAAGCGCCAGATCTGGAAATTCGAATGCCAGGCCTCGGTCGACGGCAAACCAGTCTGCTCCGCTGAAATCATCTGTGCGGAACGCAAACTATGAGTTTGATTGACCCTCGCGCAATCATCGATCCGACGGCCATTCTGGCCGACGACGTTGAGGTTGGCCCGTGGTCGATCGTTGGCGCCGGTGTGGAAATCGGCGAGGGTACGGTGATCGGGCCGCATGTGGTGCTCAAAGGCCCGACCCGGATCGGTAAGCACAATCGTATCTACCAGTTCTCCTCGGTAGGCGAAGACACTCCCGATCTTAAGTACAAGGGCGAGGAAACCCGCCTGGTAATTGGTGACCACAACGTCATTCGAGAAGGCGTGACCATTCACCGTGGCACTGTCCAGGATCGTTCCGAGACCACCCTCGGCGATCACAACCTGGTCATGGCGTACGCCCATATCGGTCACGACAGCGTGATCGGCAACCATTGCATCCTGGTCAACAACACAGCGTTGGCCGGCCATGTGCATGTGGACGACTGGGCCATCCTGTCCGGCTTCACCCTGGTTCACCAGTATTGCCATATCGGCGCCCACAGCTTTTCCGGCATGGGGACGGCGATCGGCAAGGATGTTCCGGCCTTTGTCACAGTATTTGGCAACCCGGCCGAGGCCCGCAGCATGAACTTCGAGGGCATGCGCCGTCGTGGTTTCAGCGAAGACGCGATTCACGCCCTGCGTCGAGCCTATAAGGTGGTTTATCGCCAGGGTTTGACTGTCGATCAGGCGCTCGCCGAGCTGGCAGAGGCCGCTGCACAATTTCCCGAAGTCGCGGTATTTCGTGACTCGATCCAGTCTTCGACTCGCGGCATCACCCGTTAATCATGAGCAAACTGCGTATTGCGCTGGTGGCTGGCGAAGCTTCCGGCGACATTCTTGGCGCCGGTTTGATGCGCGCGCTCAAGGCCCGGCATCCCACCGTTGAATTTATCGGTGTCGGTGGCCCGCTGATGCAGGCCGAAGGGCTGACTTCCTATTTCCCGATGGAGCGCCTAGCGGTCATGGGGCTGGTGGAAGTCCTGGGGCGCTTGCGCGAACTGCTGGCCCGGCGCAAGAAGCTGGTTCAGACCCTGATCGCCGAGAAACCGGACGTGTTCATCGGCATCGACGCCCCCGATTTCAACCTGAATATCGAACTCCAGTTGCGTCAGGCCGGCATCAAGACCGTGCACTACGTCAGCCCTTCGGTCTGGGCCTGGCGGCAAAAGCGCGTGCTGAAGATCCGCGAAGGTTGCGACCTGATGCTGACGCTGTTCCCGTTCGAAGCCAAATTCTATGAAGAGAAGGGCGTGCCGGTGCGATTCGTCGGGCACTCCCTGGCTGACGCCATTCCGCTGGAGGCTGACCGGGCCGCGGCTCGCGCTGAACTGGGCTTGCCCGAGGGGCCACTGGTGGCCCTGATGCCGGGCAGCCGTGGCGGCGAAGTCGGGCGCCTCGGGGCTTTGTTCCTCGACGCAGCACAACGCCTGCGTGCCTTGCGTCCAGGCGTGCGTTTCGTCATGCCCTGTGCAAGTCCCGAGCGACGCGTTCAGCTGGAAGAGCTTTTGGCCGGTCGCGACCTGCCGTTGACCCTGCTCAACGGCCAGTCGCATCAGGCGCTGGCGGCTTGCGACGCGGTATTGATCGCCTCCGGCACCGCGACCCTTGAGGCGCTGCTGTACAAGCGCCCGATGGTCGTCGCCTACCGCCTGGCGCCGCTGACCTTCTGGATTCTCAAGCGCATGGTCAAGAGTCCATATATTTCCCTGCCGAACCTGCTGGCCCAGCGCCTGCTGGTTCCCGAGTTGCTGCAGGACGACGCCACTGCAGAGGCCCTGGCCCAGACCCTGTCGCCCTTGATCGAAGACGGCCAGGAGCAGACCCGCGGGTTTGACGAGATCCATCGCACCCTGCGCCGGGATGCCTCGAACCAGGCGGCTGAAGCGGTGTTGAACCTGATTGGCAAACCGGCATGAGTAACGAAAAGATGCAGATGGGACTGGATTTCTCGCTGGTGGCCGATGCTGAAGACCTGGTGGCCGGTGTTGACGAAGTAGGGCGTGGCCCCTTGTGCGGCGCGGTGGTCACGGCTGCGGTCATTCTCGATCCGAACCGGCCGATTCTCGGCCTGAACGACTCGAAGAAGCTCACCGAGGCCCGTCGCGAAAAGCTCTACGACGAGATTTGTGAGAAAGCCCTGAGCTGGTGCATTGCCCGCGCCGAAGTCGAGGAAATCGACGAGCTGAATATCCTGCATGCCACCATGCTGGCCATGCAGCGCGCGGTAGAAGGGCTGAGCGTGACCCCGAAACTGGCGATGATCGACGGTAATCGTTGCCCGAAACTGTCGATGCCTGCCGAAGCCGTGGTCCAGGGCGATAGCAAGGTGCCGGCGATCGCCGCGGCGTCGATTCTGGCCAAGGTCAGCCGGGATCGCGAGATGGCGGCGTTCGAGCTGATTTACCCCGGTTATGGCATCGGCGGGCACAAGGGCTATCCGACGCCCGTTCATCTGGAAGCGCTGGCCCGCCTGGGGCCGACGCCGATTCACCGGCGCTCGTTCGCACCGGTGCGCCAAGCCTATGAAGCCCGTGAGAACGCGGGCGAGATTCAGTCCTGAGGCTGATGTTTTAGCCAAGGCCCGGTACAATCCGGGCCTTGTTGTTTTTGCGCTCATTACAGGATCACTATGCCGGCTTCATTCGTTCATCTACGCCTGCACACTGAATATTCCCTGGTTGACGGTCTGGTGCGGATCAAACCGCTGGTCAAGACGTTGGCCGGCATGGGCATGCCCGCGGTGGCGGTTACCGACCAGAACAACATGTGTTCCCTGGTCAAGTTCTACAAGGCATCCATGGGCACCGGGATCAAGCCGATCTGTGGCGCCGACCTGTGGCTGTCGAACAAGGACCCCGAGAATCCACTGAGCCGCATCAGCCTGCTGGTGATGAATGCCATGGGCTATCGCAATCTGACCGAGCTGATTTCCCGCGGCTTCATCGACGGCCAGCGTAACGGCCAGATCATCATCGAGCGCGAGTGGGTGGCCGAGGCCGCCGAAGGCCTGATCATGCTCTCGGCCGCGAAAGAGGGCGAGATCGGTATCGCCTTGCTCTCTGGCGACCTGCAAGAAGCGGAAACCCTGGCCCGCGAGTGGATGGCGGTGTTCCCGGACCGTTTCTATCTGGAAGTGCAGCGTACCAACCGTCCCAACGACGAAGAGCAGCTGCACGCAGCCGTGGCCCTGGCGGACAAGATCGGCGCGCCGCTGGTGGCGACCAACGATGTGCGCTTCATCAAGCGCGAAGACTTCGAGGCCCATGAAACCCGGGTCTGCATCGGTGAAGGCCGCGCCCTCGACGACCCGCGCCGCTCGAAGAACTACAGCGATCAGCAGTACCTGAAAAGCGCCGAGGAAATGGCCGAGCTGTTCAGCGACCTGCCCGAGGCGCTGGAAAACACGGTCGAGATCGCCAAGCGCTGCAATATCGAAGTGAAGCTGGGCAAGCACTTCTTGCCTGACTATCCGATTCCCGATGGCATGACCATCGATGAATATTTCCGCAAGGTTTCCTTCGATGGGCTGGACGAGCGCCTCAGCGTGCTGCTGCCCAGGGACACCACCGAGGACTATGAAGCCAAGCGCCAGGTGTATGTCGACCGGCTGAATTTCGAGCTGGATATCATCATCCAGATGGGATTCCCCGGTTACTTCCTGATCGTTATGGACTTTATCCAGTGGGCCAAGAGCAACGGGGTGCCGGTAGGGCCTGGCCGGGGGTCGGGTGCCGGCTCCCTGGTGGCCTACGTGCAGAAGATCACCGACCTCGACCCGCTGGCCTACGACCTGCTGTTCGAACGTTTCCTCAACCCGGAACGGGTTTCCATGCCCGACTTCGACGTCGACTTCTGCATGGACGGTCGTGACCGGGTTATCGACTATGTGGCCGAGAAATATGGCCGTAACGCGGTAAGCCAGATCATCACCTTCGGTTCCATGGCCGCGAAGGCTGTGGTGCGTGACGTGGCGCGGGTTCAGGGCAAGTCTTACGGCCTGGCTGACCGTTTGTCGAAGATGATTCCCTTCGAAGTCGGCATGACCCTGGAAAAAGCCTACGAGCAGGAAGAAATCCTGCGCGACTTCATCAAGGTCGATGAAGAAGCGGCGGAAATCTGGGAGATGGCGCGCAAGCTCGAGGGCGTGGTGCGTAACGTCGGCAAGCACGCCGGTGGCGTGGTTATCGCCCCGACCAAGCTGACCGACTTCTCGCCGATCTACTGCGACGAAGCCGGCGACGGCCTGGTAACCCAGTTCGACAAGGACGACGTCGAGGCCGCCGGCCTGGTGAAGTTCGACTTCCTCGGCCTGCGGACCCTGACCATCATCAAGTGGGCGATGGAGACCATCAACCGCGAGCAGGTGAAAAAGAACCTGCCCGACGTCAACATCGACTTCATCCCGCTGGACGACAAGAAGACGTACGAGCTGCTGCAGAAGGCCGAGACCACCGCAGTGTTCCAGCTCGAATCCCGAGGCATGAAGGAGCTGATCAAGAAGCTCAAGCCTGACTGCCTGGAAGATCTGATCGCACTGGTAGCGTTGTTCCGTCCCGGTCCGTTGCAATCGGGCATGGTGGACGACTTCATCAACCGTAAGCACGGTCGCGCCGAACTGGCCTATCCGCATCCGGACTACCAGTACGAGGGCTTGCGGCCGGTACTGGCGCCGACCTACGGCATCATCCTGTATCAGGAACAGGTGATGCAGATTGCCCAGGTGATGGCTGGCTATACCCTTGGCGGGGCCGACATGCTGCGTCGTGCCATGGGTAAGAAGAAACCCGAGGAGATGGCCAAGCAGCGCGGCGGCTTCATCGAAGGTTGCGCCAACAACAGTATCGATGCCGACCTGGCGGGCAACATCTTCGACCTGGTGGAAAAATTCGCCGGCTACGGTTTCAACAAGTCCCACTCGGCCGCCTACGGGCTGGTGTCCTACCAGACTGCATGGCTCAAGACGCATCACCCGGCGCCTTTCATGGCGGCGGTACTGTCCGCGGATATGCACAACACCGACAAGGTGGTGGTGCTGATCGAAGAAGTGCGCAGCATGAAGCTGCGCCTCGATGCGCCGGATGTGAACAGTTCCGACTTCAAGTTCACCGTCAACAACGACGGCCGCATCGTCTATGGCCTGGGAGCGATCAAGGGCGTGGGCGAGGGGCCGGTTGAGGCGATCGTCGAGGCCCGTGCCGAAGGTGGTCCGTTCAAGGACCTGTTCGACTTCTGCAGCCGGGTCGATCTCAAGCGCATCAACAAGCGTACCCTCGATGCGTTGATCCGCAGTGGTGCCCTGGACCGCCTGGGGCCGCACTTCCACGATGAAATCAAAGCCTACCAAGCCAATATCGACCGCAACCGCGCGGTGCTGTTGTCGGCCCTGGAGGAAGCGGTCAAGGCGGCCGAGCAGACCGCGCGAACCGCCGACAGTGGCCACGCCGACCTGTTCGGCGGGGTCTTCGTCGAAGAGGACGCGGATGTCTACGCCAATCATCGCAAGGCCAAGGAACTGACCCTCAAGGAACGCCTGAAAGGGGAGAAAGATACCCTCGGGCTGTACCTGACCGGACACCCGATCGACGAATACGAAGGTGAGATCCGGCGTTTCGCCCGCCAGCGCATCGTCGACCTGAAGCCGGCGCGCGATACCCAGACCGTCGCGGGCATGATCATTGCCCTGCGGGTCATGAAGAACAAAAAGGGCGACAAGATGGGGTTCATCACCCTTGACGATCGTTCCGGGCGGATCGAGGCTTCGCTGTTCGCCGATGCCTTCCATTCGGCCCAGTCCCTGCTTCAGACCGACGCAATGGTGGTGGTCGAGGGCGAGGTCAGCAACGACGACTTCTCCGGCGGCCTGCGCCTGCGGGTCAAACGGGTGATGAGCATGGAAGATGCCCGCACCAACCTGGCGGAAAGCCTGCGCCTGAAGGTGCATACCGAAGCCCTCAAGGGCGATCAGCTACGCTGGCTGGGGGAACTGTGCAAACGCCATCGCGGCGCTTGCCCGATCTCCATGGAGTACACCAAGGAGGACGCCAAGGCCTTGCTGCAGTTCGGCGAAGCCTGGCGGATCGATCCGGCGGATGCCTTGATTCAAGCCCTGCGTGACCAGTTCGGGCGAGACAACGTCTTCCTCCAATACCGTTGACGGTCAGGCGCCATAAAAGTGCGCCGATCTCGACCCGAATTTTTAATCTCGACCTGAACGCGCCTCTCCCTTAAGGTAGGGCGCGAATAGACAACCGGCCGGCCCAAGCTCTCTTGGACGTCGACCCAAGACGGACGCCTATGAACCCGAATTTTCTTGATTTCGAACAGCCGATCGCCGACCTGCAAGCCAAGATCGAAGAGTTGCGCTTGGTCGGTAATGACAATTCGCTGAATATCGGCGATGAGATCTCCCGCCTGCAAGACAAGAGCAGCACCCTGACCGAAGACATCTTCGGCAAGCTGACCAGCTGGCAGATCGCACGCCTGGCGCGTCACCCGCGTCGTCCGTACACCCTGGACTACATCGAGCACATCTTCACCGAGTTCGACGAACTGCATGGCGACCGTCACTTCTCCGACGACGCCGCAATCGTCGGCGGTGTTGCCCGTCTGGACGACCAGCCGGTAATGATCATCGGTCACCAGAAAGGCCGTGAAGTGCGCGAGAAAGTCCGTCGCAACTTCGGCATGCCGCGTCCTGAAGGCTATCGCAAGGCCTGCCGCCTGATGGAAATGGCCGAGCGCTTCAAGATGCCGATCCTGACCTTCATCGACACCCCGGGCGCCTACCCGGGCATCGACGCCGAAGAGCGCAACCAGAGCGAGGCTATCGCCTGGAACCTACGGGTCATGGCGCGCCTGAAAACCCCGATCATCGCCACCGTGATTGGTGAAGGTGGTTCCGGCGGTGCGCTGGCCATTGGTGTCTGCGATCAACTGAACATGCTGCAGTACTCCACTTATGCGGTGATCTCGCCGGAAGGCTGCGCCTCGATCCTGTGGAAAACCGCCGAGAAAGCGCCGGATGCCGCCGAAGCCATGGGCATCACCGCCGAGCGCCTGAAAGGCCTGGGCATTGTCGACAAGGTCATCAGCGAGCCGCTGGGTGGCGCGCACCGTGATCCGGCTGCCGCTGCCGCACTGATCCGCGCCGAGCTGACTTCCCAGCTGGCGATGCTCAAGAAGATGGATAACGACACCCTGCTGGCGCGTCGTTACGATCGCCTGATGAGCTACGGTCTCTGACAGATCGACGCTCCTTGTAGGGGCGGGCTTGCTCGCGAAATGGGCGCCTCGGCCATTCAGGTCGAGGCTTTTCAGGTACTGCGAGCAAGCTCGGTCTCTACTCAGGATCCGGTCCATTCATGAGCCCATTCGATACAGTCCTTACGCAAAAACTGCTGCAGCGCCTCCTGCCTTGGCTGGATCGATCGGTCTGGCGCATCGCGTTCTCTGGTGGCCTCGACTCCACCGTCCTGCTTCACCTGCTTGCCGAACTCAGGCAGCGACACACACTTCCCCCTTTGACCGCCATACACGTGCATCACGGCCTTCAGGCTGCGGCTGACGCCTGGCCGGAGCATTGTCGAGCCCAGTGCGAGGCTCTGGGGGTGTCGTTGCAAATAGTGGCGGTACAGGTACAACCGGGGGCCAGTCTCGAACGCGCGGCGCGGGAAGCGCGTTATGCCGCGTTCGAAGAGGTCATCGGCGGTAATGAGCTGTTGCTGACCGCCCAGCACCGTGACGATCAGGCGGAAACCCTGTTGTTTCGTCTGCTGCGCGGGGCCGGGGTCAGGGGGCTGTCCGCCATGCCGGCGTCGCGTGTGCTGGGGCAGGGGCACTTGCTGCGGCCCTTGCTCGATGTCTCCCGCGACGAGCTGGAGCGTTACGCTCGTGATCACCAGCTGCGCTGGATCGACGATCCCTCCAACCAGGATTGGCAGTTCTCCCGCAACTACCTGCGCCATCAGGTGTTCCCATTGCTGACCGCTCGCTGGCCACAGGCTGCCAGCAGCATGGCACGCAGCGCGGCGCATTTGCGCGAGGCCCGGGAGTTACTGGATGAGCTGGCGATCATTGATCTGCAAGAGGCGGCTTTGGGCGCTGAATTCGAGTGGCTGGGGTTACCGTCCCTGGCGCTGGCGCCTTTGGTCGGTTTGTCGGAGGCGCGCCAGCGCAATGCCCTGAGCCACTGGTTGAGTCGGTTCACGTCGTTGCCGGACAGTGACCACTGGGCAGGCTGGCAGACGCTGCGCGATGCCGCAGGCGACAGCCGTCCGGTATGGCGGCTGGGGCGGGGCGAGTTGCAGCGGGCGGCAGGGCGCGTCTGGTGGTTGTCGGATAGCTGGTTGCAACCCGTGCTGTCTGCACCGAGTTGGGTCGATACCGCTGCGCCTCTGCCGTTGCCGGGTAATGGTCAATTGCAGTTCACCGGGGGAGCGCCGCAAGGGCCCTTGCAGGTGCGTTACCGTCAAGGGGGCGAGGTGATGCAACTGTCCGGGCGCGGCCACCGCGACCTCAAGCGCCTGCTCAACGAGGCGGGTCTGCCAGCCTTCGCCCGTGGCAGATTGCCGCTGCTGTATCGAGGCGAAGAATTACTCGCGGTGGCGAACCTGCCAGGTCTTGACGCAAATGCCCATGAAGGCTGGCAATTGCATTGGCAGCCGCCTTCGAGCGATCAAGGTTTGAGCTGAAAGTCCCTTTCCGGTAGACTACGCTCCCTTCTTGATACAACTTCTGTGGATTCGCCTGAATTGCAGGAGTTGCCGATTACCAAGCAGTCTTTGCTGGGCGATTCCAAAAAATGTGTAGCGAGCAACGTACCGGTGTTTTCTCTTCCGGTCTGTCCCAACGCGGCGGTTTTTTTGAAAGGTGCACTGTGATTAATGCAGGTGATCGGGGGCTTCGGCCTTCCTTCGCTTTCCCCGGCGGCTCGGACCGCTTTAACGCAGACTTCTAGGGTTTTTCATGACGCGCTACATATTCGTCACGGGCGGTGTTGTTTCTTCATTGGGGAAAGGCATTGCCTCGGCTTCATTGGCGGCCATCCTGGAGGCGCGGGGACTTAAGGTCACCATGCTGAAGCTGGACCCGTACATCAACGTCGACCCGGGCACCATGAGCCCGTTCCAGCACGGTGAAGTGTTCGTCACCCACGACGGCGCCGAGACCGACCTGGACCTGGGCCACTACGAGCGGTTCATCCGCACGACCATGACCCAGAACAACAACTTCACCACCGGTCGTGTCTACGAGCACGTGCTGCGCAAAGAGCGCCGTGGTGATTACCTGGGCGCCACCATCCAGGTGATTCCGCACATCACCGACGAGATCAAGCGTCGCATCATCAAGGGCGCCGGCGATGCCGACGTGGCCCTGGTGGAGATCGGCGGCACCGTGGGTGACATCGAGTCGCAACCCTTCCTCGAGGCTATCCGCCAGCTGCGCGTCGAAGTCGGTTCCAAGCGCGCGATGCTGATGCACCTGACCCTGGTTCCGTACATCGCCACTGCTGGCGAGACCAAGACCAAGCCGACCCAGCACTCGGTGAAAGAACTGCGCTCCATCGGCCTGCAGCCTGACGTGCTGATCTGCCGCTCCGACCACCCGGTGGACGTGTCCTCGCGTCGCAAGATCGCGTTGTTCACCAACGTTGAAGAGCGTGCGGTGATTTCCCTGGAAGACGTCGACACCATCTACAAGATCCCGGCAGTGCTGCACGCCCAGGGTCTGGACGATTTCGTCGTCGAGCGTTTCGGCCTGCAATGCAACGGTGCCGATCTGTCCGAGTGGGAAAAAGTGGTCGACGCCAAGCTCAACCCCGAGCACGAAGTCACCATCGCCATGGTCGGCAAGTACATGGAGCTGCTGGACGCCTACAAGTCGCTGATTGAAGCGATGAGTCACGCCGGCATCACCAACCGCACCAAGGTCAACCTGCGTTACATCGACTCCGAAGACATCGAGAACCAGGGCACCGCGCTGCTCGAAGGCGTCGATGCAATCCTGGTTCCAGGCGGTTTCGGCCTGCGTGGCGTGGAAGGCAAGATCACCGCCGTCCAGTACGCTCGCGAAAACAAGGTGCCTTACCTGGGTATCTGCCTGGGCATGCAAGTGGCCGTGATCGAGTTCGCTCGTAACGTCATGGGCTGGAAAGACGCCAACTCCACCGAGTTCGATCGCGCCAGCGGTCACCCGGTCGTCGGCCTGATCACCGAGTGGGCTGATGCCACCGGTGCCGTCGAAACCCGTACCGAAGCTTCCGACCTGGGCGGCACCATGCGTCTCGGCGCTCAGGAATGCCTGCTCGAAGCCGGCTCCAAGGTGCACGATTGCTACGCCAAGGACGTGATCGTCGAGCGTCACCGTCACCGTTACGAAGTGAACAACAACCTGTTGCCACAGCTGATCGACGCCGGCCTGAAGATTTCCGGTCGTTCCGGCGATGGCGCGCTGGTTGAAGTGGTCGAGGCGCAGGACCATCCATGGTTCGTCGCCTGCCAGTTCCACCCTGAGTTCACCTCGACTCCACGTGACGGCCATCCGCTGTTCAGTGGCTTCGTCAAGGCGGCTTTGGCTCAACACCAGAAGAAGGCGTAACCCCGATGGCACAGAAGATCATCCGCGTCGGCGACATCGAGATTGCCAACGACAAGCCCATGGTGCTGTTCGGCGGCATGAACGTGCTGGAAAGCCGTGACATGGCCATGCAGGTCTGCGAAGAGTACGTGAAGGTCACCGAAAAGCTCGGTATCCCTTACGTGTTCAAGGCCAGTTTCGACAAGGCCAACCGGTCTTCTGTGACCTCTTATCGTGGTCCTGGCCTGGAAGAGGGCATGCGCATCTTCCAGGACATCAAGCAAGCCTTCGGCGTGCCGATCATCACCGACGTCCACGAGCCGCATCAGGCTGCGGTCGTCGCTGAGGTCTGCGACATCATTCAACTGCCGGCCTTCCTGTCGCGCCAGACCGACCTGGTGGTCGCGATGGCCAAGACCGGTGCGGTGATCAACATCAAGAAAGCCCAGTTCCTCGCGCCCCAGGAAATGAAACACATCCTGAGCAAATGCGAAGAAGCGGGTAACGATCAGTTGATCCTCTGCGAGCGTGGTTCGAGCTTCGGTTACAACAACCTGGTCGTGGACATGCTCGGCTTCGGCATCATGAAGCAGTTCGAATACCCGGTGTTCTTCGACGTGACCCACGCGCTGCAAATGCCCGGCGGTCGTGCCGACTCGGCCGGCGGTCGCCGCGCCCAGGTCACCGACCTGGCCAAGGCCGGCATGAGCCAGTCCCTGGCTGGCCTGTTCCTGGAAGCCCATCCGGATCCGGACAACGCCAAATGCGACGGTCCATGCGCCCTGCGTCTGGACAAGCTCGAACCTTTCCTGGCCCAGCTCAAGGCCCTGGACGAACTGGTTAAGAGTTTTCCGACGGTAGAGACCGCGTAAAGCCGATTTCTCCGGTAAAGTACCGCACGATTAATTGCTCAGGCCCTCTGGCCTGAGCCTTATCGTCCGCAAGTCTGCCCCTTGTTCCCTGCTTGCCGGCGGTAAAGAGATTCCCTTCAGCTGCGTCGTTTTCGTCAACTTTGGAGTGTTTACAACAATGGCAAAAATCGTCGACATCAAAGGTCGTGAAGTTCTCGACTCCCGTGGCAACCCCACCGTCGAAGCGGACGTGCTTCTCGATAACGGCATCATCGGCAGCGCCTGCGCGCCGTCCGGTGCTTCCACCGGCTCGCGTGAAGCACTGGAGCTGCGTGATGGCGACAAGAGCCGTTACCTGGGCAAGGGCGTACTGAAGGCCGTAGCCAACATCAACGGTCCGATCCGTGACCTGCTGCTGGGTAAAGACCCAAGCGACCAGAAGGCCCTCGATCAGGCGATGATCAAGCTGGACGGTACTGAAAACAAGGCAACCCTGGGCGCCAACGCGATCCTCGCCGTTTCCCTGGCCGCGGCCAAGGCAGCAGCACAGGACCAGGACCTGCCGCTGTACGCGCACATCGCCAACCTGAACGGTACTCCGGGCGTCTACTCGATGCCGGTGCCGATGATGAACATCATCAACGGTGGCGAGCACGCCGATAACAACGTCGACATCCAGGAATTCATGGTGCAGCCGGTTGGCGCCAAGTCCTTCTCCGAAGGCCTGCGCATGGGCACCGAGATTTTCCATCACCTCAAAGCCGTGCTGAAGGCCCGTGGCCTGAGCACCGCCGTGGGTGACGAAGGTGGTTTCGCGCCGAACCTGGCTTCCAACGAAGACGCCCTGAAAGTGATCTCCGAAGCCGTGGCCAACGCCGGTTACAAGCTGGGCACCGACGTGACCCTGGCTCTGGACTGCGCGGCCAGCGAGTTCTTCGAAGACGGCAAGTACAACCTGTCCGGCGAAGGCCAGGTGTTCACCGCTGAAGGTTTCGCCGACTACCTCAAAGGCCTGACCGAGCGTTACCCGATCATCTCCATCGAAGACGGTCTGGACGAGTCCGACTGGGCTGGCTGGAAGATCCTCACCGACAAGATCGGCGAGAAGACCCAACTGGTAGGCGACGACCTGTTCGTGACCAACACCAAGATCCTGAAAGAAGGCATCGACAAGAAGATCGCCAACTCGATCCTGATCAAGTTCAACCAGATCGGCACCCTGACCGAAACCCTGGAAGCCATCCAGATGGCCAAGGCTGCCGGTTACACCGCAGTGATTTCGCACCGTTCCGGCGAAACCGAAGATTCGACCATTGCCGACCTGGCCGTTGGCACCTCGGCTGGCCAGATCAAGACCGGTTCGCTGTGCCGTTCCGACCGCGTGTCCAAGTACAACCAATTGCTGCGTATCGAAGAGCAATTGAATGGCAAGGCCAAGTACAACGGCCGCAGCGAGTTTCGCGGTTAAGCGGTAGATGGTACAAAGACACCGGATTGGGTCAGAAAAATCGCATCAGCGAGGTTTTTGCCACTAATCTGATGCCTTAAGAGCACAAGCCTGGTTCTTCCAGGCTTCGTGCTGTCAGTAGGTTCGAAGTTGTTGGCATGGCTGTCTTTTTTCACTGGATACCCGATATTCGATGCGCAGTCCCAATTGGTTGTTCCTCGTCTTGCTCTTGCTGCTGGCTGGCCTGCAGTACCGCCTGTGGGTGGGGAATGGCAGCTTGGCGCAGGTAACCGACCTGACTCAGCAAATTGCCGATCAGCGCGCTGAAAACGAGCGCCTGCTGGAGCGCAATCGTGTACTCGACGCGGAAGTCATGGAATTGAAGAAAGGCATGGAGACCGTGGAAGAGCGGGCTCGTCATGAACTGGGCATGGTCAAGGAGGGCGAAACCCTCTACCAGTTGGCCCAATGATCCAGTCGTTACCGGCCTTCTGGGCCGTGATTCCTGCCGCGGGCGTCGGTGCCCGTATGGCCGCGGACCGTCCCAAGCAATACTTGCAGCTGGGCGGGCGCACTATTCTCGAACACAGCCTCGGCTGTTTCCTCGATCATCCTTCCCTGAAGGGGCTGGTGGTCAGCCTGGCGCTTGACGATCCTTACTGGCCGACCCTGGCTTGTGCCCACGACCCGCGGATCCAGCGGGTCGAAGGTGGCGCGGAGCGTTCCGGATCGGTCCTCAATGCCTTGCTCCATCTGCACGCCCAGGGCGCTGCGGATGAAGACTGGGTGCTGGTCCACGATGCCGCACGGCCGAACCTGTCCCGGGATGACCTGGACAAGTTGCTGAGCGAGCTGGCGGATGACCCTGTGGGTGGTCTGCTCGCGGTGCCGGCCCGTGACACCCTGAAGCGCATCGACAAGCACGGCCGAGTGCTGGAAACCGTGGATCGCAGCCTGATCTGGCAAGCCTATACGCCACAGATGTTCCGCCTTGGCGCCTTGCATCGCGCCTTGGCCGACAGCCTGGTGGCGGATGTGGCGATTACCGATGAGGCGTCGGCGATGGAGTGGGCCGGCCAGGCGCCGCGGCTGATCGAAGGACGTTCGGACAACCTCAAGGTAACCCGCCCGGAAGACCTGGAGTGGTTGCGCCAGCGTTGGGCCAATCGCCGCTGAGCGTAGCTTTTCGCGGCCCCTGTAGCCGCTGTCGCAGGCTGCGAACGGCCCGGAACGGGACGCGCTTTTTTGCAGTCGTCTGTACTTCAAGCCGATCGACCGCGTTGTCCGCTACGACGGCTACTGCGTAGCCGATCGCAGCCTGCGGCAGCGGCTACGGATCAATCCTTGTACTCCGGCCGCTTGGCCAATCCTTCCTTGAGATAATCCACCAGCTTGCGCACCTTGGGCGACAGATGCCGTTGTTGCGGGTACAGCGCCCACACCGCGGTATTTGGCGGCTGATGGGCTTCGAGCAGGGAAATCAGGCTGCCCTGATGCAGATGCTCCAGCACGTAATAGTCCGGTAGCTGACAGAGGCCAACCCCCTGTAGCGCCGCATCCAGCACGGCTTGTCCGCTGTTGCAGCGCCAGTTGCCTTGCACCCGCTGGGAAAACTCGCGGCCGTCCTGCTCCAGTTGCCAGATGTCCGAGCTGCCGATCAGGCAGTTGTGGCGGCTCAGTTCCGAAAGGCTGTGAGGGCGACCGTAACGCTCCAGGTAGGACGGCGAGGCGCAGAGGTACATGCGGCGTGGCGCCAGGCGGGTCGCCACCAGCCGTGAATCCTGCAGGCGGCCGAGGCGGATCGCCAGGTCCAGGCCTTCATGCACCAGGTCCAGGGGGCGGTTGCTCAGTTCGATATCCACCCGCAGTTGCGGATAAAGCCCCATGAAACTGGTGACCAGCGGCACGATAAACCGCTCGCCGTAGGCCACCGCGCAGGTCATGCGCAGCATGCCCTTGGGCTCGCTGGTCAGGTCGCCGACGGCGCGCAAGGCCTCTTCGCGCCCGTCCTGCAGACGCTGGCAATGCTGCAAGAAAGTCTGCCCGGCTTCGGTCAGGGTCACCCGGCGGGTACTGCGATACAGCAGGCGGGTCTGCAGCCGTTCTTCCAGGCGGACGATCTGCCGGCTGATATGGGAAGACGACACCCCAAGGCGTTCCGCGGCGGCGGTGAACTGGCTGCACTCGGCCACGGCGACAAACTCATCGATGCCTTCCCAGCGGTTCTCGTTCATGGTGATTATCCCTGTACAGCAATAATGTTTTGCTTTTGTCCGGATTATTCATCGCCAGGCGCTGTTTTACACTCCCTGTCTCGTTTTTATTCGCTGGAGACCCAGGATGATCAAGTCGCGCGCTGCCGTTGCCTTCGAGGCCAAGAAACCCCTTGAGATCGTTGAAGTCGATGTCGCCATGCCCAAGGCCGGCGAAGTGTTATTGCGGGTTGTCGCTTCCGGCGTTTGCCACACCGACGCCTACACCCTGTCCGGCGCCGACCCGGAAGGCATCTTCCCGTCGATCCTCGGTCATGAAGGCGGTGCCGTGGTCGAGGCCATCGGCGAGGGCGTGACCTCGGTGGCCGTGGGCGATCATGTGATCCCGCTGTACACCCCGGAATGCGGCAAGTGCAAATTCTGCCTGTCGGGCAAGACCAACCTGTGCCAGGCGATTCGCGCCACCCAGGGCAAGGGCCTGATGCCGGACGGCACCACCCGTTTCTCCTATAAAGGCCAGCCGATTTTCCACTACATGGGCACCTCGACCTTTTCCGAGTACACCGTGTTGCCGGAAATCTCGGTGGCCAAGATTCCTAAAGAAGCGCCTCTGGAAAAAGTCTGCCTGCTGGGTTGCGGCGTCACCACCGGGATCGGCGCGGTGATCAACACCGCCAAGGTCAAGGCTGGCGACACCGTGGCGATCTTCGGCCTGGGCGGCATCGGCCTGTCGGCGGTGATCGGCGCCGTGAAAGCCAAGGCGGGCCGGATCATCGCCATCGACATCAACCCGGCCAAGTTCGAAATCGCCAAGCAGCTGGGGGCCACAGATTGCGTGAACCCGAAAGACTTCGACCGGCCGATCCAGGAGGTCATCGTCGACATGACCGACGGCGGCGTGGATTTCTCCTTCGAATGCATCGGCAACGTGCAGCTGATGCGTGCCGCGCTGGAGTGCTGCCACAAGGGCTGGGGCGAGTCGGTGATCATCGGCGTGGCCGGTGCCGGCCAGGAAATCTCCACCCGTCCGTTCCAGCTGGTGACCGGTCGCGTCTGGCGCGGTTCGGCATTCGGCGGCGTGCGTGGTCGTTCCGAGTTGCCAAGCTATGTGGAAATGGCCCAGACCGGCGAAATCCCCCTGGACACCTTCATCACCCACACCATGGGGCTGGAGGACATCAACAAGGCCTTCGACCTGATGCACGAAGGCAAGAGCATCCGTACCGTCATTCATTTCTAAGGAGCAGTGGCAAGCTGCAAGCCAGAAGCTGCAAGAGCGATTACCGCCAACTTGCAGCTTGAAGCTTGAAGCGTGCGGCTGAAATGCCCATGAGTCTGGAAAACCTGTCCTGCCAGAAAAGCTTCGGCGGCTGGCACAAACGCTACAAGCATCATTCCGAGGTGCTGGGCTGCGACATGGTGTTTGCCGTATACCTGCCACCGCAGGCGGAGCAGGGCGGCAAGCTGCCGGTGCTGTACTGGTTGTCCGGCCTGACCTGCACCGACGAAAACTTCATGCAAAAGGCCGGCGCCCAGCGCCTGGCCGCCGAGCTGGGGTTGATCATCGTCGCGCCGGATACCAGCCCGCGCGGCCCTGGTGTGCCGGGCGATCCGGATGGCGCCTGGGACTTCGGCCTGGGCGCCGGCTTCTACCTGAATGCCACCCAGCAGCCCTGGGCCGAGCATTACCGCATGCATGACTATGTGGTGCAGGAGCTGCCGGCATTGGTCGAGGCGCATTTCCCGGCCTCGGACAAGCGCGGCATCAGCGGGCACTCCATGGGCGGCCACGGTGCTCTGGTCTGCGCGTTGCGCAACCCGGGGCGCTACCAGTCGGTATCGGCCTTCGCACCGATCAGCAACCCGATGGATTGCCCGTGGGGGCAGAAAGCCTTTTCCCGCTACCTGGGCGAAGAGCGTTCCCGTTGGCGCGAATGGGATGCCAGCGTGCTGATCCAGGAGGCCAGCGAAAAGCTGCCGTTGCTGGTGGATCAGGGCGATCGTGACGATTTCCTGGCCAATCAGCTCAAGCCCGAAGTGCTACAACAGGCGGCGAAAGCCGCGGGTCATCCGCTGACATTGCGCCTGCAACCCGGCTACGACCACAGCTATTTCTTCATCGCCAGCTTCATTGGCGACCACCTGCAGCATCATGCGCGCGTGCTGAGCGCCTAATGTCCGCCAAAGCAGGTAGAATCACGCCCTGACTCAATCAGGGCGTTTTTTTATGCGTATTGGCCACGGCTACGATGTGCACCGTTTCGCTGAAGGCGATTTCATCACTCTGGGCGGTGTGCGGATTGCACACAGCTTCGGGCTGCTCGCCCACTCCGACGGCGACGTGCTGTTGCATGCTCTGAGCGATGCCTTGCTGGGTGCGGCCGCGCTGGGCGACATCGGCAAACATTTTCCGGACACCGATCCGCAGTTCAAGGGCGCCGACAGTCGTGTGCTGTTGCGTCATGTCGTCGCACTGATCCATGCCAAGGGCTGGAAGGTCGGCAACGTCGATAACACCATCGTGGCCCAGGCGCCGAAGATGGCTCCCCATATTGAGACGATGCGCGCGCTGATCGCCGCGGATCTGCAAGTCGAGTTGGATCAAGTGAACGTCAAGGCCACCACCACCGAAAAGCTCGGCTTCGTCGGGCGCGAAGAAGGCATCGCCGTACATTCCGTTGCCTTGTTGCTGCGCGCATGAACGAACTGCAACTGTTGGGCCCGCGGGCCTATGGCGAAGCCCTGGGCAGCGCGGTACTGAAGGCCAGCGCCGAAGACTTCCAGGTCGACGAAGTCCTCGACATTCCACTGACCGGCGAAGGCGAACACCTGTGGTTGTGGGTGGAAAAGCGCGGCCTGAACACCGAAGAAGCAGCACGGCGGATTGCCAAGGCCGCGGGTGTGCCGTTGCGCACTGTCAGCTATGCCGGCTTGAAGGATCGCCAGGCGCTGACCCGGCAGTGGTTCAGCGTGCAGTTACCCGGCAAGGCCGACCCCGATCTGTCGGCCGCTGAAAACGCCACGCTGAAGATCCTCAAGCTGACCCGCCACAAGCGCAAGCTGCAACGCGGCGCCCACGCGGCCAACGGTTTTACCTTGCGCCTGACCGAATTGAAGGCAGACAAGGCGGGGATCGAAGAGCGCCTGCAATCGATCGCCAAACAGGGCATTCCCAACTACTTCGGCGCCCAGCGTTTTGGCCATAACGGCGGCAACCTGGTCGATGCCCGCGATTGGGCCGCCCGCAAGGCCTTGCCGGAACAGCGCAACGTGCGTTCGCGACTGCTTTCCACCGCGCGCAGTTACCTGTTCAACCGGGTGCTGGCGGCGCGAGTGGCCGATGGCAGCTGGCAGCGGGCCCAGGTCGGCGACCTGCTGGCCTTCACCGACAGCCGCAGCTTTTTCCCGGCCGGCGAAGCCGAATGCAGCGATCCGCGCCTGGCTATCCTCGACTTGCACCCGACCGGCCCGCAGTGGGGCGAAGGCGAGTCGCCTGCCGCCGGGGCGACTCATCTGCTGGAACAGCAGGTGGCTGGCGACGAAGCGGATCTGCGCGATTGGTTGATTAAAGCCGGAATGAGCCACGAACGTCGCATCCTGCGGCTGCCCATTGGCGGGTTGACGTGGCATTATCCCGAGCCTGACATTCTGCAACTGGAATTCGTCCTGCCGGCCGGATGCTTCGCCACCGTATTGGTGCGTGAACTCGTCGATCTGGTGCCGGTGGGGCAGACGGACAGCCCATGCGTATTCTGATTTCTAACGACGATGGTGTAACAGCACCCGGTCTCGCCGCGCTTCATGCTGCGCTGGCGGATTACGCCGAGTGTGTGGTGATCGCCCCGGACCAGGACAAAAGCGGCGCCAGCAGCTCGCTGACGCTCGACCGGCCGTTGCACCCGCACACCTTGAGCAACGGTTTCATCAGTATCAATGGCACCCCCACCGACTGCGTGCACCTGGGCCTCAACGGGCTGCTGGAGCGCGATCCGGACATGGTCGTGTCCGGAATCAACCTCGGGGCGAACCTGGGTGACGACGTGCTGTATTCCGGCACTGTCGCCGCGGCCCTGGAAGGGCGTTTTCTGGGGCTTCCAGCATTTGCCTTTTCGTTTGTCTCGCGTCAGGTGGATAATCTGCCGACGGCTGCCTATTTCGCTCGCAAACTGGTCGAGGCCCATGGGCAGCTGGATCTTCCACCACGTACCGTACTGAACGTGAACATTCCCAATCTGCCCCTCGATCACATTCGCGGCATTCAGCTGACCCGCCTGGGTCACCGCGCCCGGGCGGCGGCGCCGATGAAGACGGTCGACCCGCGCGGCAAGGCCGGTTATTGGATCGCCGCGGCGGGGGACGCCGAGGACGGCGGCCCGGGGACTGACTTCCACGCCATCATGCAGGGCTATGTCTCGGTCACGCCGTTGCAGCTCGATCGCACCTTCAATGATGCTTTCAGAAGTCTTGATAGCTGGCTGGAGGGGCTGCGCTGATGGCTCGCGAACAGGACGATTTGCTGCGTCGCGGTATCGGGATGACTTCCCAGCGTACCCGCGAACGCTTGATCCAGCGTCTTTACGATGAGGGCCTGTCCAACACCCAGGTGCTGGAAGTCATTCGGCGTACGCCGCGGCATCTGTTCGTCGACGAGGCCCTGGCCCATCGGGCCTATGAAGACACGGCCTTGCCGATCGGACACAACCAGACGATCTCGCAGCCTTATATGGTGGCGCGCATGAGCGAGCTGCTGCTGGCGGCCGGCCCGTTGGACAAGGTGCTGGAGATCGGCACCGGCTCGGGTTACCAGACGGCGGTGTTGTCGCAGCTGGTGGAGCGGGTGTTCTCGGTCGAGCGCATCAAGGTGTTGCAGGACCGGGCCAAGGAACGTCTGGTCGAGCTGAACCTGCGCAACGTGGTATTCCGCTGGGGCGACGGCTGGGAAGGCTGGCCGGCGCTGGCGCCGTACAACGGGATCATCGTGACGGCGGTCGCCACCGACATCCCTCAGGCCCTGCTGGACCAATTGGCGCCGGGTGGCCGGATGGTGATTCCGGTCGGTGCCGGCGAAGTGCAGCAACTGATGCTGGTCATTCGTGAAGAGCAGGGGTTTTCGCGGCAGGTTCTCGGCGCGGTTCGCTTCGTTCCCTTGCTCAACGGGCCGTTGGCCTGAGCATTTGTTTGGAACGGGTGAATTCTGTTTGATCGGCTTGGTCTTACAGCTTGATCAATCGGTTAAGTAACGCTGAACCCTGATCGATAAGCCGGTACCTGCCGATTTCGCTTTGCCGGGAGTAAAGCGTGGATGGCCGGTTATACTTGCGACATTTTATGCCTTAGCCAGGCACTATTTATCTTCAACCACCACAAAGGGAGCGGCGGGTGAGTCTCACAGTCATTGCGCAGCGTATGGGTACAACAAGCTTTCAGCGACTGGTGATTGGCCTTGTCTTGAGTTCTCTGTTGGTCGGGTGTTCGAGCAATAAGTCGAGCAGCGCCCGGGTCGTCGATCGCACCAGTGCGGTACCGCAGCGCCCGACGGTGACCACCGGGCAATACACGGTTCGTCGCGGCGACACCCTGTTCTCGATCGCCTTCCGTTATGGCTGGGACTACAAGGCCCTGGCCGCGCGCAACAATATTGCCGAGCCGTACACCATTCACCCGGGGCAGACTATCCGCTTCGACGGTCGCTCGGGTTCGGCACCGACAGCGGTGGTTACAAAGTCGGCTTCCAGTGCATCTTCTTCAAGTAAAACCACGGTAATTCGTCGTCCGGCAGGGGCCGCGCCAACGATTGCGAGCCAGCCCGCGCCGGCTCCATTACCGCCTGCAGGCCCCGCGCCAAAGGGCTGGGGCTGGCCTGCGAACGGTATTCTGATTGGAAAATTCTCTTCAAACGGTAGTTTGAATAAAGGCATTGATATCGCCGGGGATTTGGGACAGCCTGTTTTAGCTGCGTCTGATGGGACGGTGGTTTACGCCGGGAGTGGCTTAAGGGGCTACGGCGAACTGGTCATCATCAAACACAGCGATACCTACGTCAGTGCTTACGGCCACAACCGTAGGCTGTTGGTTCGGGAGGGGCAGCAGGTCAAAGTCGGACAGACAATTGCCGAAATGGGATCAACTGGTACAGACCGGGTGAAACTGCACTTTGAGATTCGCCGACAAGGTAAACCTGTGGATCCGCTGCAATTCCTGCCACGTCGTTGATCCGTTACCAAGCCTGTTCCGTCACGTAGAGGGAACAGGTTCCAGCGTTGCCAAGGATAAAGGCGTCGCTTGAGCCTGAGGTCGAACTCACCAAAGGACTATAACAATGGCTCTCAGTAAAGAAGTGCCGGAGTTTGACATCGACGATGAAGTTCTCCTTATGGAGACGGATATCGCCACTGATTCGATGTCGAATGAGGGATCTGCTGTACCTTCAGTTCGTGCCAAATCCAAACACTCCGCTTCACTGAAACAACACAAATACATTGATTACACGCGAGCGCTCGACGCAACGCAGCTGTACCTCAATGAAATCGGCTTTTCCCCATTGCTCTCTCCGGAAGAAGAAGTTCATTTTGCGCGCCTGTCGCAAAGTGGTGATCCGGCCGGGCGCAAGCGCATGATTGAAAGCAACCTGCGTCTGGTGGTGAAAATCGCCCGACGTTATGTCAATCGTGGGCTTTCGCTGCTGGACCTGATCGAAGAGGGCAACCTCGGTTTGATCCGGGCGGTGGAGAAGTTCGATCCGGAGCGCGGTTTCCGCTTCTCGACCTATGCCACCTGGTGGATCCGTCAAACCATCGAACGGGCAATCATGAACCAGACCCGGACTATCCGGCTGCCGATTCATGTGGTCAAAGAGCTCAACGTCTACCTGCGGGCAGCACGGGAGCTGACACAGAAACTCGACCATGAACCCTCCCCTGAAGAGATCGCCAACCTGCTGGAGAAACCGGTAGGTGAGGTCAAGCGCATGCTGGGCTTGAACGAGCGGGTTTCTTCAGTCGACGTCTCGCTGGGTCCGGATTCGGATAAAACCCTGCTGGACACCCTCACCGACGATCGTCCTACCGATCCGTGCGAGCTGCTGCAGGATGACGACCTGTCGCAAAGCATCGATCAGTGGCTTTCCGAATTGACCGACAAGCAGCGTGAGGTGGTAGTTCGCCGCTTCGGCTTGCGCGGCCACGAGAGCAGCACCCTGGAAGATGTGGGCCTGGAGATCGGGCTTACCCGAGAGCGGGTACGCCAGATCCAGGTCGAAGGTCTCAAGCGTCTGCGTGAGATCCTCGAGAAGAATGGCCTGTCCAGCGAGTCGCTGTTCCAGTAACGGTACGAGCAATCCTGCCGTGAAAAGCCCCGACAGGTTCGGGGCTTTTTATTGGGGGATCGATAGGCATCAGATGAAATTCGCAGGCGGGCGTTCAATAGCTGAAAGAGCATGTAAGCAAAGGCTTACTCTTTCGTAAGTGTTCGGTTTTTATGCGGTATGAAAGTTGTCTGTTTAGCCTGAGGTTTTTAGTTATCTAATTGATTAATAAGAACTTATTCTAGTTTTTAGAGCTGTGTTCGACACTTTTTCTGCCTGTCAGTGCCATTGCTCTGTCATGGAAACTCTCTAATATCAGCCCTGTGTCGACGGATAGACACAGCCATCAAGGATGATGGTCAGGACATCGCAGGACGCGATTCATCAGGACGATGAAAAGGAACACAGGGACTAGGGAAAAAAGGTGGGCGGGTCATACCGCCCCTTTTTTTTGCCTGCTTAAAAGTGAATCCGGAACAGCAAAAAGGCCCACAAGGGGCCTTTTTGGGGAACGCGAGGTAATCAGCGTTCGAGATCTTTGATCTTGCCTTTGACGCCATCCCACTCTTCGGCATCGGGCAGGGAATCTTTCTTTTCAGTGATATTGGGCCAGATCTCGGCCAGCTCAACGTTCAACTGAATGAATTCCTGCATCTCTTCCGGAACTTCGTCCTCGGAGAAGATCGCTACAGCGGGGCATTCAGGCTCGCACAGCGCGCAGTCAATGCACTCATCCGGGTGAATCACCAGGAAGTTCGGGCCTTCGTAAAAGCAGTCCACCGGACAGACTTCTACGCAGTCGGTGTACTTGCACTTGATGCAGTTGTCGGTGACGACGAAGGTCATTTCTAATTCTCTCCTCAGGCGGCGGCAGCGGAGCCCCTTCAGGACGGGGTCGCCAGGTTCGGGAGCGATAGTCTGCGGACCAGGCTAATAGTCCGCAGCATCCCAAACCGCGCGAGATTCTAACAGCTTGAAAGCATCAGCGTTAGATGCGTGTCTTCAATGTATAGAGCATTTCCAGTGCCTTGCGCGGGGTCATGTCATCCAGATCGAGCTTGGCCAGGTCATCGAGGACCGGGTGCGGCAGGCTGGCGAACATGTCGCTTTGCTGCGGGACCGAAGCCTTGCCCGGTACCGGAGACGGCGCTTCATGGGGCAGGCTGGTGGTCTCCAGGCGACTCAGGTGCTCGCGGGCACGGACGATCACATCGCTCGGAACCCCTGCTAGCTGGGCCACGGCCAGGCCATAGCTCTGGCTGGCAGGGCCTGGCAGAACATGGTGCAGGAACACGATGCGCTCGTTGTGCTCGGTGGCATTGAGGTGCACGTTGGCGACCAGAGGTTCGCTTTCCGGCAGGACAGTGAGTTCGAAGTAGTGGGTGGCGAACAGGGTGTACGCCCGCAGCTGGGCGAGACGTTCTGCCGCAGCCCAGGCCAGGGACAGGCCATCGAAGGTACTGGTGCCGCGGCCCACTTCGTCCATCAGCACCAGGCTGCGTTCGGTAGCGTTGTGCAGGATGTTGGCGGTTTCGCTCATTTCTACCATGAAGGTGGAACGACCACCGGCCAGGTCATCGCTGGAGCCGATCCGGGTGAAGATCCGGTCCACCAGCGACAGCTCGCAGCTCGCCGCCGGCACGAAGCTGCCGATATGGGCCAGCAGCACGATCAGCGCGGTTTGCCGCATATAAGTGGATTTACCACCCATGTTCGGACCAGTGATCACCAGCATCCGGGTCTGATCGTCCAGGCTCAGGTCGTTGGCCACGAACGGCGTGGTCAGGACCTGCTCGACCACCGGGTGGCGACCCTGGGTGATGCGCATGCAGGGCTCGCTGACGAAACGCGGGCAATTGAGGTCGAGATTCAGCGCTCGCTCGGCCAGGTTGCTCAGCACGTCCAGCTCGGCCAGGGCACCGGCAGTGTCCTGTAGGGGCGGCAGGTGACCGATCAGGGTTTCCAGCAAGGCTTCGTAGAGCATCTTCTCGCGAGCCAGTGCGCGGCTCTTGGCGGATAGCGCCTTATCCTCGAAAGCCTTGAGCTCCGGGGTGATGAAGCGTTCGGCGCCCTTGAGGGTCTGACGACGGATGTAGTCCGCCGGAGCCTGTTCCGCCTGTTTGCTCGGCAACTCGATGAAGTAGCCGTGAATCCGGTTGTAGCCGACTTTCAGGTTGGCCAGGCCGGTGCGGGCCTTTTCCCGGGCTTCCAGGTCGATAAGGAACTGGCCGGCGTTTTCGCTCAGCGATTGCAGCTCGTCCAGCTCGGCGTCGTAACCGGTCTTCAACACGCCGCCATCGCGGATCACCGCTGGCGGGTTGTCGATGATGGCTTTCTCCAGTAGCGCCGCCAGTTCCGGGTAGGTGCTGGTGGTCACGGCCAGTTGGCTCAGGTGCTCGGCTTCCAGCTCAGTCATCGCCACTTGCAGTTCCGGCAGCGCCGCCAGGGCATCGCGCAGGCGCGCCAGGTCGCGGGGACGGGCGTTGCGCAGGCCGATACGGGCGAGGATCCGCTCGATGTCGCCGATCTCCTTGAGCTGCGGTTGCAGCCTTTCGAAGCGGTAACCATCCAGCAGGCAGCCGATCGAGGTCTGCCGCGCCTGCAGGACTTTCAAGTCACGCAGCGGGCGGTTCAGCCAGCGGGTCAGCAGGCGGCTGCCCATGGCGGTCTGGCAACGGTCGACCACCGATTGCAGGGTGTTGTCGCGGCCACCGGCGAGGTTGGTGTCCAGCTCCAGGTTGCGCCGGCTGGCGCCGTCGAGCACCACGGTGTCGTCCAGGCGTTCGTGGCGCAGGCTGCGCAGGTGGGGCAGGGCGGTGCGCTGGGTTTCCTTGGCATAGCTCAGCAGGCAGCCCGCGGCGCCGATGGCCAGGGTCAGGTTCTCGCAGCCGAAGCCCTTGAGGTCCTGGGTGGAGAACTGCTGGCACAGGCTCTTGTGGGCCGAGTCGCGCTCGAAGTCCCAGGGCGCGCGACGGCGCACGCCACGGCGTTTTTCCGCCGGCAGGCCTTGCGGCCAATCGTCCGGGATCAGCAGTTCCACCGGGTTGATGCGTTCCAGTTCGGCCAGCAGGTTTTCCCAGCCCTTGATTTCCAGGACCGTGAAGTTGCCGCTGGTGATGTCCAGCACTGCGAGGCCGAACAGGCGCTCGTCGCCCAGCACCGCCGCGATCAGGTTATCCCGGCGCTCGTCGAGCAGGGCCTCGTCGCTGACGGTCCCCGGGGTGATGATGCGCACCACCTGGCGCTCCACCGGGCCCTTGCTGGTGGCCGGATCGCCGACCTGCTCACAGATCACCACCGACTCGCCCAGCTTCACCAGCTTGGCCAGGTAACCTTCGGCGGCGTGATAAGGAATCCCGCACATCGGAATCGCCTGGCCAGCCGACTGCCCGCGCGCGGTCAGGGTGATGTCCAGCAACTTGGCGGCCTTCTTTGCGTCTTCATAGAAGATTTCGTAGAAGTCGCCCATGCGATAGAACATCAGCTGATCGGGGTGCTGGTTCTTGAGGCGCCAGTACTGCTGCATCATCGGCGTGTGGGAGGACAGATCGGTGAGCGCTTTATTCATCGGGTCGTCAGGTTGATTCGTTGAAAGGGTGGGCAAAAGCAGAGGGCATGGGCCCGGCTTTTTCGCGATGGGCGCAAGGTTACCATGGGCGGTCCGACCTTCGCAGGGATGAACCCGGCTGGATTTCGGGTGTTTTATGCATGAATATGCATTTTAGCATTTGTCATCGGCGAAAATAACCCGCAATATGCGCGTTATGCAAAAGCGCAACGTTTCTACCGTCTTAAGAGAGCTGCTCGATCGCGATGGCATTTCCCCCACGGAACTCCATCGGCGTACCGGCGTGCCTCAATCCACCCTTTCGCGGATCCTCAGCGGCAAGATTGTCGATCCTTCGGACAAACACATCTCGCGGATCGCCGAGTACTTCCAGGTGAGCACCGATCAACTGCGCGGGCGCGCGGCTGTCGCCTCTGCCCGGTCGGCCGATCCGCATTCGGAACTCAAGGACATAAGTCTGTGGGACGACGATACCCCCGTCGATGACGACGAGGTGTCGGTCCCCTTTCTTCGCGAGGTTGAATTGGCTGCGGGATCAGGAAGATTCGTCATCGAGGAAAGCGAGCGCTCCAGTCTGCGCTTCGGCAAGCGCAGCCTGCGGCACAATGGCGTGCAGTTCGATCAGGCCAAGTGCGTGACGGTACGCGGCAACAGCATGTTGCCGGTGCTGCGCGACGGCGCCACGGTGGGGGTCAATGCCGGCAAGTGCGGTATCGGCGACATCATCGATGGCGACCTGTATGCCATCAACCACAATGGCCAACTGCGAGTGAAGCAGCTCTATCGCCTGCCTTCCGGTATTCGCCTGCGTAGCTTCAACCGCGACGAACACCCGGATGAGGACTACAGCTTCCAGGAAATGCAGGAAGAGCAGATCGTCATCCTCGGTCACGTCTTCTGGTGGGGCATGTACGCCCGTTAACCGCAGCCCATAACGCCAAAGCCCGCCATCGAGCGGGCTTTTTTTGTGCCCGCGGAAAACCCTCCACGCCTTTATTTATGCGGCTTTCATGCGTGCATGCATTTATTGTGCATAAATAAATGCATTTGTGCATTGACTGTATATGCATCCATGCATATTATTCGTTCCAAGCCGCCCGACAGCGGCGAGCAACACCGCTCTTTAGTGGCAAAAGCAAAGGCAGCGATGAACCGGCCTCGACGGTTCAGAGGGTTGGCAACTGACCCGGGTGTGCAGCGTAAAGCACCAAGAGCAGTTATCCGGCGGGCAGGGACCGCGGTCGGAAAAACAATTTGAATAGACTCGTACCGCGCCAGTAGCGCCGAAAAGTCAGCTTCCTTTTGTTCACAGGATGAAAGGAAGGCGAAGGATCGCATTACTGAAAAGCCCGGCGGATTGCCGGGCTTTTTGGAATGCCTACCTGAAGCGTACAGGCATATCAGGCTTCATCTCTGGATGGCCAATGCACAAGGAAGGATCCGATGAACATCACAAGGCACTGCAGATGTTGAAAGATTGCCGATGTGGACATTGCAAAAGACTGCTCGCCCGGATCGGCGAGTATGCAGAGCTCCAGATCAAATGTTCCCGATGCGGAACGCTGAATCATGTGAGGGCCGCGAGCCCCGAGCGATCGCCTGTGAGCGACATGAGTGCTGCTTCGGCAGCACGACCCAATCAATCACAGCCATAGGTGAACACATGAAAGTCTTGAAAAAATACGTTGCTCCCATTCTGGCCGCCGCTGTGCTGCTGGGCTCCGCAGCCAATGCTGTTGCGGCCAACCTGCTGGTCAACGGCAGCTTCGAACAGCCCGGTTGCGGTAGTAACTGTGTTCTGGATACCCCGGCAAAAACCAACTTCATTACCGGTTGGACGACATTCCTGTCCGGTGCCGAGTACTTCAACGTGCCGGCTTCGATTGGCGGCTCCGTAGCCGCGGACGGTCTGGTGATTGTTGACCTGGCGAACTATGTCTATGGCAACGGCGGGGGCATTCAACAGAACTTTGCCACTGTCGTTGGCGCCAAATACCGACTGACGTTCAGCGCCGGCAATTCGAAGTTCGCCGGTCGTTCGGGCGACGGTGTGGTACAGGTCAAAGTGGCTGGCCAAACCGCCACTTTCAATACGCCGACCGCCAAAGGCGTTGCGATCGAGTGGAGCACCCTGACCTACGACTTCACCGCCACTACCACGCAAACGACTCTGGCGTTCTCCAACGAGCAGAATCCGTACGCCAACTTTGCCTTTATCGACAACGTCATTGTTGAACGCCTGTAACTCCCGTTCAGCGGACTTTTCCAGGGTTGAAGACAGTGCCGGTGACCCGGTGCTGTCTTGCACTCAATCCCTGCACTCATCAACGCTCCCAGGAGGCGTGACATGACAAACGAGCAACAAGCGTTGCTGGACATGCCGATCTGGCTTGTCATCGTCCTCGCCCTGGTGGGCGGGGTGTCCGGCGAAATGTGGCGCGCCGACAAAGAGGGCGCTCGCGGCTGGTTGCTGCTGCGGCGCCTGGCCTTGCGCTCCGGGGCCTGCGTGATCTGCGGGGTCTCGACCATCATGCTGCTGTACGCCGCCGGCGTATCGATCTGGACCGCTGGCGCCTTCGGGTGCCTGACCGCCATGGCGGGCGCCGACGTGGCCATCGGGCTCTACGAGCGCTGGGCGGCCAAGCGGCTGGGGGTGTGCGAAGTGCCGCCCAAGGATTCCCGCTCGGACTCCTGAATAACGACCAAAACAGATCGTCGATTCATTGAGTCGACGCTGCCGTGATACCCGCCTGACGCAGGACGCGTACTCGTCTTGAACGAGCTCAATCAGCCCTCCCGGCAGGGAGGCGCCAGGTACGGCCCAGCGCCGTCCGTCCATCCGTTTCAAACAGAGGCAAACCATGATCCCAATCGACTACAACAGCTATCGCACCCTCGCGCCCTACAACAAGCGGGTTCGTTTCCTGGTGCTGCATTACACAGCCCTGAACTTCGAGACGTCGGTCAAGGCCCTGACCACAGGCGCGGCGAGCGCTCATTACCTGATTCCGGCGGTGCAGGA
This sequence comes from Pseudomonas sp. GW460-12-10-14-TSB1, assembly GCF_017349775.1. Lineage (NCBI taxonomy): Bacteria > Pseudomonadati > Pseudomonadota > Gammaproteobacteria > Pseudomonadales > Pseudomonadaceae > Pseudomonas > Pseudomonas sp. GW460-12-10-14-TSB1. The sequence goes on along the minus strand of NZ_JACNAC010000020.1, from coordinate 24,941 downwards.
TCCGACGTATCAGGCCGCGGGCTTCCAGGAGCAAAGGATTTTCAACCTGGTGGCCGAAGAAGACCGCGCCTGGCATGCCGGTGTCAGTGACTGGGCCGGTCGCAGCGGCTTGAACGACACCTCCATCGGCATCGAGATCGTTAACGAGGCCACCGACGTCAATGGCGTCTTCACCTTCCCGGATTACGAAGGCTCCCAGGTCGAGGCGCTCAAGCAGCTGGCCCTGAACATTCTCCAGCGTTATCCGGACATGTCGCCGAAAAACGTGGTGGGCCACTCCGATATCGCAGTGGGCCGCAAATCCGATCCGGGCCCCAAGCTGCCCTGGAAAGAACTCTACAAAGCCGGGATTGGCGCCTGGTACGACGAGCCGACCAAGAAGAAATACGTCCAGCAATTCCGCTCTGCTGGGTTGCCCGAGCGTGCCGAAGTGCTCAAGGCCTTCGCCACCTACGGCTATGGCGTGCCGGCGCAGGCGACGGATGACTTCTTCCAGTCGCTGGTGCGGGCATTCCAGATGCACTTCAGGCCGAAGAACTACGCCGGGAAACTGGATGTGGAAACCTGCGCGATTCTTTATGCGCTGAACGAGAAGTACGCCTGAGTTTTTATAGCTCGGTGTTCAGCTGTTACAGCGCGACACCAGACGAAAAGCCCGGCCACCGGGTCGGGCTTTTTGTGCCTGCAAGAATGCAAAAAGCCCCGACAAGTTCGAGGCTTTCGTTAGCGCGGGAAAGTAGAGAGGGCGACTCAATAGGGTATGAACACCCAAAGGAGACGCCATATCGCAGAGATAGCCTGCAAGCCTGGCAAGGTCCTCACTGCTCGCACGAGCGGGGTGGAACCTGGCAACAAATCAAATGGACTTGCAGATGTTAAAAGAATGCAGATGCGGTTATTGCAAACGACTTCTCGCCCGCGTGGGTGAGTTTACCGAGCTCCAGATCAAATGTTCCCGATGCGGGACGTTGAATCATGAGAAGGCCACGAGCCTCGAGCGATCGCCTTTGAGCGGCCTGTCTGCGGTTAACACTGCAGATCCCCTTTCGGCATAGGGCTGACTGGGACAACTCTAAGGAGATACACATGGATCGTTTCCCCAGCACCGTTAAGAACATCTTGGAAGGTTTCCGCACTGTCGCGCCAATCGGCGGTGTCGACGCGCTCGCGGTTTTCAAGAACAAATTTGGTCGCAACGGCAATGAAAGCGAGTACGCGCACCTGAAGCTGCTGCTTGATGCCGGCTATATCACGTACACCGGGTTTGGCGTCGATGGTGTGCAGCTTTATCAGCTGACCTGGTCGGGCTACGCCCTTTCGGATTCGTTGCGATAAGCGTCTAGCCCTCGAATCTCAGAGCCGAGAACTCAACTCCATCGCCTGTGAGCGACATGAGAGCGGAGTTCTCCGCAACCAATCATGCGATTCAGTAGGTGAATCAATATGAAGAAAATTGTCAGTGCCTCACTGCTCGGCTTGCTGGTGCTTTTGGGTACCGCCATGAACGCTTCGGCAGACACCGTCATGTCCTGGAACCTGGCAAGGGATGTAATCCTGGCGAAGGAGAGCTCTCCTCCAAACTCTACCTGGTCGTTCATGCAGAATTCTTCCGGGGTGAACAAGGCTGAAAACTACACCGCGCTACCCTACTTCAAGGCCGATACGTGCAGCGGCTTGCCTGCGACGTGCTGGCAAGATCCGGTATCTGGGGCTCATGTGTCGGTTCATTTCAAACCCTATACCTACACCGCGAACGGCATTTTTTCGATCGCGCCCGGTAACGTTGCTTTTCACCCTGGCCAGAACAGCCAGACAGTCATCCGCTGGGCGAGCCCCGTGGCTGGAGAGATAAACATCCTCGGGCGCGTCAACAGCATCCACGATTCCTGCGGTGATGGCGTGGCCTGGTCCCTGAATCTGGGCGACACAGTTCTTCAGTCTGGAAGCTTGGTCAGAGGCACCGGTGCTGTTTTTTCGGCGAGTAAAGTGCCTGTCACCCAGTCGTCTGCCATTTATTTGGTACTCGACAAGAAGGCTAACTACGTCTGCGATTCCAGCACCATCGACCTGCTTATCACCCACTGATCAAGGTCATGTTCCGTCGCATCAGGATGTAGTGCGCTCCAGGTGAAAGAGGGTGCGCCTGTCCATGCGGCTGAGAACGACGCTGTTTGAGCCCCCAGCGTAAGTCGCGGCACGTTTCTCGAGTCAATCAAGTCGTGTCGCGACACGCAGCAAACCGACGTTCGTCGCTCCTCCATATCACGCCACATTCGCAGCACCCCCACGCAATCTCAAACCCTGATATCTGAACAGGAAGCCCCCTATGCCCGCTGTCATCGACAAGCCGTCGCAGCTGTTTTTCGCCATTGCCGAGACCCTGCGAGGGGCGGGCCTTGGCCTCAAGGTTGGCAGTCACCAGGACTTCGATGCCGTGCTCGACCAGGCCTGGGTGCTGATTGCGATCGAACGCGATGCCCCGGGCATGCGCAGCCAGGAGGGGCGTATCGCTCATGCCCTGACGATCTCGCTGCAAGCCGTGGCAGCTGTAGGGGGCGAGCGGTCCGGGTTCGAGGCCTGCGATTTGGCCTGCGCGCTGAAGGGCATGGCCACGGATAACCGTTGGGGATTGTCGGCAGCGCAGTGCGACCTGCCCATGAACCTCGAGGGCCTGCCCTCGACACTGATTCGCGGCGAGCAGCAATACGCCGCCTGGACGCTGTCGTTCACCCAGACGCTGTACCTCGGGCAGCCATTGCTGGACGACCCGACCGGCATACCGAAGTTCGCCCACACCTGGGAAGTCTCGAATATCGATGACCCCGACCAATACCAAGCACTTGAGGGCTGAGCCATGTTTGACGAGCTGCTGCGCATGCAGCTGGGCCCGATCATCGAGCGACTGGCCGAAATGGAAACCGAACTCGATGACTTGCACCGGCGCGCGGAAAACCATTGCCGTATCGGTGTCTGCGAGTCGGTCGATGCGGCCAGCAACACCTGCCGGGTCAGCCATGGAGAGCTGCTGACGCCGGCGATCAGGTTCTTCAACCCCAGCGCCGGCGCGCAAAGCGAATCGCGCATTCCTTCGGTGGGCGAGCAGTGCCTGCTGCTCAACTACGGTGGCGGCGACGGCGGGGCTCAGTCGGTGGCGCTGTTCGGCCTCAACTGCGACCGCTTTCCACCGGTGTCGACCCAGGCCGAGCTGACCCGCCGCCAATATACCGATGGCACCCAAAGCAGTTATGACGATGCCGGCCATGTCTTGAGCTGGAGCAACGGCCCGACCGCGCTCACCGCCTCCCGCGAGGCGGTCGAGTTGAGCATCGGTCCCGCCCGGCTGGCGATGAGGCCCGAGGCCATCGAGCTGCAGCTGGGCGCGGTGGGCATCTTGCTCGACAGCGCCGGCATTCACTTCAGCGGCCCCCTGGTGGAACACCAGGGCCGCGTCATCAGCCCTTGATAAGAGGCTTCCCATGATTGGAGTCGATAGAAACACCGGCGCCGCGGTCGATGACTGGCTGCAGTTCGTGCAGCGCGCGACCCGTGCCCTGACCACGCCGTTGGGCACCCGGCAGAAGCGTCCTTTGTACGGTTCGCTGATTCCCGACCTGCTGGGCCAGAACCTCGGCGATGACTTGCTGATCCTGGCCCAGAGCTATGCCGCACAGGCGTTCTACAACGAACAGAACGGCATCGGCGATTTCGAGCCGCAGGTCATAGTCGCCAGCCGGCGCGGCGCCGGGCTGCTGTTGCGTTTCGCCGGCACCTGGAAAAACCGCCAACAGACGTTCGAGGTCGTGACATGAGCATGCTGATACCGGGGCAAAACCAGCTGGCCGAGCCGGCGATCGTCACTGTCGAGGCCTTCGAGGACCTGCTCGCGGAGTTCAAGAGTTTCGTCGTCGAATACGTCAGCGCCCGCTCGCCCGAAAGCGCGTCCAAGCTGAAGGTCAGCCTCGAGAATGAAAGCGAGTTGCTGAGCATGGCCCTCGAGGCGTTCTGCCTGCGCCTGCAAACCCATGAGCGCAAGTACAACGCCCGTATCAAACAGATGCTCGCCTGGTGGGCCACCGGCAGCAACCTCGATGCGCGCCTGGCGGACATGGGCCTGGAGCGGCAGTTGCTCGACCCGGGCGATCCGGCGGCCTTTCCGCCGGTCCCTGCGGTCTACGAAAGCGACGAAGATGCCCGACTGCGCTACTACCTGGCGCCCCACGCACCGGCCGCCGGTTCGCGGATGCAGTACCGGCGCGAGGTGTTCACCCTTGGCGAGCGACCGACAGTGAAGGTGGACTCCACCGATGCGGGCGTGGTGACCGTCACCTACACCTTCGATCCGGACGGCTTCGCCGCTCAGGTCAAGGATGGCAACGGCCGCCGTACCGCACCGGGAGAAGTGCAGGTCACCGTGCTCTCGCGGGAAGGCGACGGCACGCCGTCCGAGGAGCTGCTTGAAGGCGTGCGCCGACACTTTGCGCGACCGGACGTGAAGCCGGAAACGGATCGGGTGACGGTGCAGGCGGCACAAATCAAACCCTACAAGATCCGCGTGGTGGCCAAGATCAACCCGGGCCCCGATTCCGGGCTGACCCAGGTCGCCACGCAGCGGCAACTGCAGGCCTACGCGGACAGCTGTCATCGCCTGGAAGGGCGGGTGGATCCGAGCTGGATCGATTACACCCTGCATACGGCGGGTGCGGTGCAACTGGAGATTGTCGAGCCGTTGCAACCGATCGTGACCACGGCTTTCCAGGCCCCGTATTGCACGGGGGTTGAAGTGGAGGTGCGCATCTTATGAGTGACGACACTGCTCGCTTGAGCCTGCTGCCGGCCAACAGCTCGGCTCTGGAGAAGGCCCTCGATCTCGGTTTCGCCCGCTTGCTCGAACGTGTGGACCCACCCTTTCCCGAACTGATGAGTCCTACCCAGACCCCTGTGGACTTCTTGCCTTATCTGGCGGCAGATCGCGGGGTCAATGAGTGGGATGCGGGGGCCAGCGAAACCGAAAAACGCCTGACCGTCGCGCTGTCCTGGCAGATCCAGCGCCAGGCCGGGACCAACAAGGCCCTGAGCCACGCCGTCGAGTCCCTGGGTTTCATGCCCAACATCGCCGCCTGGTATGAGCAGCGACCGCAGGGCCATCCCTACACCTTCGATGTGCAGGCAATCATCGTCCGGGACTGGTCCAGCGGTGATCACAATCGCCTGATACGGCGTATCGACGCCGCTAAGAGCGAGCGCGACGACGGCACCATCACCATCGTCCACCAGACCACGGGTGGACTGCGACTGGCAGTAGGGGCCGATCCTGGCCTGAGCATTGGCGATGACAGCCAGCCTGGGGCCTTGCCCGAGGCCAAGCTGCGCGGATTGCTGACCGTGAACGGCGGCGCGACTACACCGCTGAGCGATGGCGAACTCTGTCTCGATGGAGCGCTGCCTGAATTCGGACCCAGCGCCCGGCTTAACAACGCTGGGGTTTCCCAGCACTACACCATCAACGACTACGACCTCAGGACGCAGCTATGACAGAAGACATTACGCGCTTGGTTCGCTTCACTTCCGCCGGTCTGGATGAAGTGTTGACGGCAAAGAACCAAGGCTTGAAAGGACAGATCACCCACATCGGCGCCGGTACCGGCCGCTACAACCCGGACGGCTCGGAAACCGCCCTGCGCAACGAGCGGCAGCGGGTGGCGATCGTGGATTACGAGGACCTGGGCGACCGGCAACTCAGAATGGCCGCGTTGTTTGATGGCGAGGATGAGTATGAAATTGGCGAGTTCGGCTTTTATCTCGCCAGTGGGACCTTGTTGGCAGTGTATTCCTCTGCCGGAAAGTTGCTGACTTACAAAGCGGCGGCGGCGCGGGTGCTGCAGAAGTTCACGCTGGATATTTCGCCGTTGCCGGCGGATAGCGTGACGATTGTTGTAGGTAATGAAAACCTCAACGTATTGTTGGCTGAAGAGATCGCCCTCTTGGCGGCAGCCTCCATCGACAATATGTCACGTCATGTGGATTTGATGTGGCGTGTGAGGTCTTTGGAAGCCAAATAACAATGACATGTTCAGTGTTCTTCGGTATTGCCAGGTCACCAATATCTTATCTGGTGTGTGTTTCATAAGTGCGCAGCGTGTTTTTGCGTGGGCGTTCTGAGTATAAATTAGGTTAATGGGGGATGTATGGGAATCGAAACAACTATCACGAAAGTAGTGGATGCATGCAACAAACTGACAGAAACGGTCACTAATCAAATCGGTAAGATTGATGTGCGCGTGGATACTGCATTAAATCAGTTCACCAGTTGGCGTAATAGTGTCCAGGCAAAGGATATCAATGGTCGGGCATCTTATACGCAAGTTATTGATCTGACGGGGCTGTCGACAAATATCTTTTATCCTGTCTGGTGGCGGATGCCGGGCAACGAGGAGGGGATATCCGAGATTGTGATTTCTCGTAACTACAGTCGAGACACCGAGAAAAACCCATTCAATAACAACTTCGAGTCTCATGTGGCGGGTTTGAACCTGCAAATGGAAGGATGTGGTATTCCTTGGAACGGTGATGCAAATTTCTTGACTATGAAGCGTATCTCGCAAACTTATCGAGAGACTGTTCGCCGTGTGGAGTTTGGCATGCTGAGTATCGCCAGACCCGTTACCGGGGTTAAGCCTATGTGGAACGGCATTGTCTCCGGGACCTTGACCAATTCTCCACAGGAGTCCGGATGCTATTTGCGTGGGGGGCTTTCTTATGCCATCACCAAGAGCTTTGCAAATCCTGTGAATCATAGCCGTGTTGAAACTGAAGTGAAGATCAGTGAGGCAGTCTTTCCAGAGCAGGAAATTTCCTGGTATGTAAAACCGTACGCAATCGGTGCTAAAGAGCTGAATGAAACCTACCCGGAAAACAGAATGGCTTACACCCTCGACAACGATAAACGTTACGCAGCCAAGAGCGCCTAAATATGACTGGTTATATCAATAAACTCGTAACCGTTTCGGGTGAAACACTGATCAATGTGCCGGCAGACCGGCCTACACTGGTTGCGCTTGGATTCAGTGATCTGCGTGCAGACGAAATCTGCCTGGAGGTGGAGCGCGCAACAATCCTGGAAAATGTGCTTGCTGCCCGACGCACCCTGTATATCACTGAAGCGGACCCGCTGTTCCTCGAGTGGCAATACGACGAAACCCCTGAAAAGGAAAAGGCCTGGCGCGACAAGGTTGCTCAAATCAAGGCGCTCTATCCACTGCCTGATCGTACTTAACCCCCCCACCGCGCAAGCGGTTTTTTTCTACCTGCGAAAGCCCCTTCAATGGGGCTTCGGCATTTTTGCGTCTGGAGAAATTCGTACATGTCCATCCGCCAGCAATACACCGTCCTGGTGCCGTTCCCCATCGGCGGCGGCCACTGGTCGAGCGTCGGCCAGCAACTGGAACTGCTCGATGTCGAGGCCAGTGCCTTGCGTGCCGCCGGCCGCCTGGAACTGACCCGCGTTCTTGAAACGCGCCAACAGGCCGAACCGGCCACCCCATCCACTGCGGCCAAAAAGGCCGCTGCCAAGAAGGCTGAATAACCATGGCTGAGGTTCTGAACTTCGAGCACAACGGCATTACCGTCAATGCCACCGAATCCCCCGAGGCCATGGGTGGCCTGGGTGACAACGTCATCGGTCTGGTCGGCACCGCGCCGAAGGCCGACCCGCTGATTCCGCGCAATGCGCCGTTCCGCATCAACAGCTTCACCACCCAGGCCCTGCTGGACCCGACCGGCGCCGAGGAAGGCACCCTGTATCACGCGGTGTACCAGATCCTCAAAGTGGTCAAGGTGCCGGTCTATGTGGTGATCGTCGAAGAGGGCGCGACCCCGGCCGACACCGTTAACAATGTGATCGGCGGCGTTGATGCCACCACTGGCCGCAAGCTCGGCCTGGCTGCCCTGGGCAGCGTCCCGGAAGACCTGACCATCATCGGCGCGCCGGGCTTCACCGGCACCAAGGCCGTGGCCGGCGAGTTCGCTTCCTTCGGCAAGCGCATCAAGGCCCGTGTGGTGCTGGACGGCAAGGACGCCTCGGTCGCCGACCAGGTGACTTACAGCAAGGAGCTGGGCGGCGCGGACCTGGGTTTCGACCGCTGCCTGGTGGTGCACAACATGCCGGCCGTGTACTCCAAGGCGGCGAAGAAGAACGTGTTCCTGGCGCCGTCGAGCCTGGCCATCGCCGCACTGGCCAAGGTCAAGCAGTGGGAAAGCCCGGGCAATCAGGTGACCTACGCCGAAGACGTGTCGCGCACCGTGGAATACAACATCCTCGACACCTCGACCGAAGGCGATCTGCTCAACCGCTACGGCGTCAGTTACTACGCCCGCACCGTGCTCGGCGGCTTCTCGCTGCTGGGTAACCGCTCCATCACCGGCAAGTTCATCAGCTATGTCGGCCTGGAGGATGCCATCAGCCGCAAGCTGGTCAAGGCCGGGCAGAAAGCCATGGCCAAGAACCTGACCAAGTCCTTCATGGACCAGGAGGTCAAGCGCATCAACGACTGGCTGCAGACCCTGGTCGCCGACGAAACCATCCCGGGCGGCAGCGTGTACCTGCACCCCGAGCTGAACAGCGTCGAGAAGTACAAAAACGGTACCTGGTACGTGGTCATCGACTACGGCCGCTACGCGCCGAACGAGCACATGGTGTATCAGCTCAACGCCCGCGATGAAATCATCGAGCAGTTCCTGGAGGATGTTCTCTAATGTTTACCAACCGCGTAAGACAGGCCATCGCGGCCACCCTGCAAGGCCTGCCGTTGTCGGCGACCGTGGAAGAGTTCACCCCGCCGAAGATCGAATTCGAAATGGAGGCGATGACCGGTGGACGCTTCATCGCCGAAGAAATGGCCAAGAGCGGCAAGGCGCTGACGGCCACCCTCAAGCTGCAGGGGCTGGGGCCGGAAATCATGCTGGCGCTGGGCGTGAAGCTGGGTGACGACATCCTGCTCAATGTCCGCGAGGCGGGCCAGGACCAGGATGGCAAAACCTGGTTCACCTACCACACCGTGGGCGGCAAGCTGAAATCCCTGGCCGAAACGGCCATGAAGATGAATGAAAAACCCACCACCACCCTGGAACTCTCCTGCCGTACCTACAACCGCATCGAGAACGGCGTGCCGGTGATCGACATCGACGTGCGCACCCAGAAGTTCGTGCTCAGCGGCGTCGACATTCTCGGCGACGCCCGTCGCGCCGTACTGATGCCGTAACCCGCGACACTTCCCTTCTGTAGGCGCGAGCGGCTCGCGATGACGGCCCGACAGCCCGCATCGCAAGCGCTGTTCATCTCCTATCGCGAGCCTGCTCGCTCCTACCTTTTACATAGGAATTCATTCATGTCCTGGACGCCTCCGATCCATGCTCTGCTGTGCCCGATCACTGCCGACGACGAGTCGCAGATCGCGCAGATTCAGCTCAAGCCATTGTTCTACGCCGCGCAGAAAGAAGCGCTGGCCCGCGCCGGCGACGATGAGGACGATCAGTTCTTCGAGCTGGCGAAACTGGCGACCGGTCTGTCGGCCAATGAGCTCGATCAGCTCAAGCGCCCGGACTACGTGAGCATCGCTCAATACGTCCATGACATGTCGACGCGCCCGGCTGCTTACTTTCTCCAGCAGGGCGTCGAGTCTGAAACGGCCAGCGATACCCTCGACGATGGGCCGGCGCAGGATGACCTGGACCAGGTGAACCTGCTGTTGCCACTCGATGTGGCGGGCCAGCGCCTGACTTCCCTGACCCTGGAAATGCCCGCGCTGCGAGCGACCAAGGTGATGAAGAAGCTCAAGACCACCAAGGAGCGCGCTGAATTCATCACCGCGCATTGCACCGGCCTGATGTTGCCCGACCTGGCGTTGCTCAGCGTGCCTGACTGGACGCAGTTGCAAGAGCGCATCGACGATTTTTTAAACAAACCGGCGGCCTTCTTTCGGAGCGCGACATCGAAGTGATTCTCGATGTGGTGCCGCTCATTTACTCGGTAAGTGAGGCGGAAATCCTGGAGTGGGACGCTGGCAAGGCCTTGCGCCGCTACGACATCGCGATTACTCGCCTTGGCGTGAAAGAGGAGTAGAGCGGGATGGCGAACAATCAGTTTTCGCTCAAGAACGCCAGCATGGAGCCGTCCTGGCTGGCGCCTGTCGGTACCGGCCAGCCAGATGACCGGAGCACAGCCGTGGCGGGCCAGGGAAATGCCGGCCTGTCATCCATCAGTTTCATCCTGGCCCTGAATACCGCCAGCGTGGACATTCGTCTGCTGACTAAGGCCATCGACTCGTTGAAATTGACGCTGTCGTCGCAACGCCCGTTGCAGCTGGCATCCTCCGGTAGCGCCAAGACCGAGGCGAGCGGCGCCAAAGCCACGGACAAGGCCGCCGGTGGGCTTCAAGCGCCTGACCTGTTCAAGCCGGCGATGGCGATGAATGCGGCGCTGGCCGATCTGGGGAGAGTGGTTTCTCTCCCCGGCAATGAACGCGAGGAACTCGCGAAAGACAACTACCGCATGGCCAGTTATCCAGGCATCGCCGCGGGTGGAACCACGGCGGTCGATCTGGCGAAGCTTGAATACGCCGCTGCCAAGGCCGGGATCGAGAACGATAAAGGCGTGTCTCGACGACAGACCCTGACGGCATTCGGCGGTGACGCCGCGCTCATGGCAACCGCGTTCAAGATGCCGGGCAAGGATGCCGGGGACATGCTGGCCGGTTGGCGCACCTCGATGAAGCTGGACCGCAACCAGGCCCTCGACCTGGCAGACGCGACCAACCACCTCGGCAAGCTTCCGGGCGATGCCGAGGCGGCCGACATCGGGGTGATCCTGCAACGGCATGGCGCTGCCGCCACGGCGGCGGGGCTGGCCCCGGAGCAGGCGGCGGCGCTGACGGCGGCATTGCTCAACACCGGCACGCAAAAGGCCGATGCCGGGGCCGCGCTGAAAGGCATCGCTGCCGTGCTGGGCAAGGGCGAACCCAAGTCCGAGGCGCAGCAAGTGGCCTTGCAACGGTTGCACATCGACCCGCTGAAGCTGGATGGGGCAGGTGGTCTGACCAAGGTGCTGGAGGCGCTGCAAGCGCCCGACGTGTCGAGCCGGGAGCGCTCCGCGTTGGCCGCTACCCTGTTCGGCAGCGCGAATGAAGCTGCGTTGCGCCTGGCACAACAACTGCCTGAAGTTCAAAAGGCCTTGGCGCAGGTCTCCGACAAGAAGCAGTACGCCACCTCCAAGCTGGGCGACCAGGGCTCGGTACGCCAGTCCGCATGGGCTCAGGCGAATACCTTCGACGCCCGCTTGAACCGGATGAATACCGCGTTCGGTTCCGCCCTCGCGCCAGTAGCGGAAGGGGCGATGGTGCCCATTGGTGGGGTGGTCGATGGCTTGGCCAGCCTGGCGACGGAGTTTCCGAAGATCGCTGCTGGCCTGGCCCTGGCCGGGGCCGCCATTGCACCGGTGGTGGGACGGCTGCTCAAGTCGGTGCTGGACGAAGTCTTTACCCAGGTGGCGAAGAAGCTCTTGAGTCTCGCGGCTCCGCGCCTGCCGTCGAGTATTGGCAAGCTGTTCAGCGAAGGCGGGGGCTGCTGTGGCGGTCCTCCGGGCGGTGGTGAAACCCGCGGCCCTAACAGACAAGAGCGAAGGCGGCGGGACAAGCTAGAAAGGAAAGAGAGGCAAAAGAATCAAGCCAATGCGGCAAAACCCGCCCCCAAAAACACCCCTGCCACTGCGCCACGCGCCGGGCTGATGTCGCGCATTGGCCGTGGGCTGCGTGGCAGTTTCGCCGGCCTGCGGGCAGTGACCGGTCGGGTGGCCAGTAAGCCGCTCAACCTGCTCAGGGCCGGTCTGAATGTGTTCAAGGGTGTGCGAAACCGCGACCCCAGGGCCATTGGTTCCGGCCTGGGGACCCTGGGTGGCGCCTGGGCCGGCAGCACATCCGGTGCCGCGCTCGGAGCGGCCCTGGGCAGCGTCGTGCCGATCCTCGGTACGGCTGTCGGCGGGCTGGTCGGCGGTGCTATCGGCGGCTGGCTTGGCAGCGAGGCGTTCAGTCGGCTGGGGGGCGAGGTTGGAGACCGCTTGAAGTCGCCGGATGAAGTGAGCAAGAACCTCGCAGCCAGCTCGACTTCCTGCCAGCAGGTTACCTTCGCCCCGGTCATCAATATCTACGGCCAGGATCAGGCCACCTCCAGGCAACTGGTGGACATGGTGATCCAGCAAATGCAGATGCAGGTCATGCCTCTGATGATGACCAACCCGCTCGCGGTACGGCGCGATGTGGCCCTGACCGATGGAGTGATGTGATGCGACAGCAGATGGCGTTGGGCAATTTCATTTTCGGCTTGTCCACCGGCTTCGCCTACGACCGGCTTGAACGCAAGACGGACGGTGGCTGGGCCAGTATCGACATCATCACCAGCAAGCCGAAATCGCAGCAGGCCGGGCAGAAGCTGGAAACGCTGCAGATCAGTGGCAAGTCGATGTACGCCACGGGCATGGCGCGCCTGGACCAGCTGCGCGAGTTGCAGGCCGCCCGTGTGCCCTTGCCGCTGGTGGATGGCATCGGCCGCAACTGGGGGCGCTGGCGCGTCAACCTGGTGACGGAGGTGCAGACCTCCATCATCGATGACGGCACGGCGCTAGTGATCAACTGGACCATCAACCTCGAGGAATTCGTCAATGCGTAGGGTTCGAAGTATTGCCGGCGATTCGGTCAACCTGCTGCTCTACCGCGAGGTGGGACGTTGCGACGATGCGGTCGAGGAGGCGCTCTGGCGCCTCAATCCACTGCTGGCCGAGAAGGGCCCGGTGCTGCCGGCGGGTGTCTGGGTGATAGTGCCCGAGATCGAGTCCCGGCCGGTTGCCGCGACCCCGGTCTCAGCCTGGGACTAAGGAGGGCATATGACCCTGGGATTCACCCCGAGCATTGAGCTCTACGGCGCCAATGCCGCGCGCCTCAACCAACGGCTGATCAGCTGGACGCACATCGATGCGGCGGGTATCGAGTCCGACCAGCTCACGCTGACCCTCGATATCGAAGGCCTGGAAGGGCTCCCCGAGCTGGGTGGGAAAGTCGGGCTGCGGGTGGGTTATCTGGAGTCGGGACTGGTGGATCGTGGCGAGTTCATCATCACCCGGCGCACGCCCAACCTGTTTCCGCCGCGCCTGACCCTGGTGGCCACGGCTGCCCCCTTCAAGGTGGCGGACGCGACCGGCTTCAAGCAGCGCCGCTCCGCCAGCCATGGCCCCACGACCCTCGGCGCGCTGTTTCGCCAGCTGACCTCCCGGCACGGTTTTTCCCCCCGGGTGGCGCCCGAACTGGACTCGATACCTGTCCCGCATGTCGATCAGTCCAACGAGACCGACATGAGTTTCTTGACGCGCATTGCGCGGCCGCACGATGCCGTCACCAAGCCGCTCAACGAGATGTATGTGCTGGCGCTGCGAGGGCAGGCGAAGTCGCTCTCGGGGAAAATCCTTTCACCGGTGCGCTTGAGCGTCACCCGGGATAACCGCCCGGGGGATCCGGCGTTCATCTCCGCCAGCATCGATGAGAACGGCCGGGCCAAGCACAAGGGCTGCCAGGCCACCTGGTGGGATTCGGCGGCCGGCAAGGAGCGTGTGGTCAAGTTGGGGCAGGCCCCCTTCCAGACCCTGCGCCAGCGTTACCCGGGGGAGGGCGAGGCCCGCAGCGCAGCCCAAGGGGCGATGCGCCGGATTGAGCGCGAAGCGATCAAGCTCAAGCTCGACTGTCCCGGCGACCCGTCCCTGTCGGCCGAGGGGTTGGTGTTGCTGGACAACAGCTGGCCAGCATTCATGCAGGGCACCTGGTCGATCGACAAGGTGACTGCCAGCGGCAGTCGCGAGAAAAACTATCGCTGCATGATCGAGGCAACCTGCCTGGAGCAGCAGCCTTAATTGTCGGGCCTTGCCCTGCATCCTGTCCTCCCGCGTCCTTCTTCTCTACGGCTCCATCCTGTTGCCCGGGCACCCGCTGCCTGGGCGATCCGTTGTGGCCGCGCCTGATGGTTTCCCATTCACTCAGTTTTGGAGCTTCTTCATGAAGATCACTCCGATCCTCACGCAACTGCGCGATCACTGCCCCGGCCTGGCCAATCAGGTGGCCGTCGGCGTCGATCTCGCGCTGCTGCAAAGCAATACCGCGTTGCCCACCCCCAGTGCCCACGTGACGCCGCTCGCCGATCTGGCCAGCCCGAGCACCGGGCAGAACGCTACCCGCCAGGCCATCCGTGACCGCTTTGTGATCACCCTGGTACTGGACGCCAGCGACGGCCGGCAGGCCCTGGAGCAACTCGAAAGCCTGCGTGCCGAGTTGTGGCGGGCGCTGGTGGGGTTCAAGCCGGGCGCGGACTACAACCCGATCGAATACGACGGTGGCGAGCTGGTTTCGCTCAGCGCCACGCGGTTGTTCTATCAACTGCGCTTTTTCGCCGAGTTCCAGCTGGGACGCAACCTGGCCAGCCAGCCGGCGGAAACCTGGCGTGAGCGTGAACTGGATGGCTTGCCGTCCTTTACCGGGGTCACGGTGCGGGTCGATGCCATCGATCCGGCGGACCCCAACCTGAAACACCCGGGGCCCGACGGGCGCCTGGAACTGACTTTCTCTGGAGACGTAACGCAATGAGCAACCGCATCACTGTGCTGCCGGCCGCGGGCCGCGCCGTGCCGGACCCCGAAGCCGGCGACCTGCTGCCCCTCGAAGGCCGTGAAGTCGACGACAACGCCTGGTGGCGCCGGCGTCTGGCCGATGGCGATATCACCCTCAAGGCTGCGAAGGCGGCCAAACCACAAGGAGCCAAATAATGGCGATCGGATTCAGCAATATTCCGGCGGACATTCGTGTGCCGCTGTTCTACGCCGAGATGGACAATTCGGCGGCCAATAGCGCTTCTTCGGCCATGCGCCGACTGATCGTGGCCCAGGTCAACGACAACATCGCGCCTGCCGAAACCGGCAAGCTGGTGCTGGTGTCCAGCGTCGCGCTGGCCAAGAGCATCGGCGGTCAGGGCTCGATGCTCGCCTCCATGTACGAGACCTGGCGCAAGACCGACCCGATCGGTGAGATCTGGTGCCTGCCGCTGCACAACGTCGAAGGCAGCGTGGCCAAGGCCGAGCTGAAGTTCACCGGTGCCGCCAGCGAAAGCGGCGTGCTCAACCTGTATATCGGTGGTGTGCGGGTTCAGGCCGCCATCGTCAATGCCGCCACCGCGGCTCAGGCAGCCAGCGCGCTGGCGCTGAAAATCAATGCCGCCGCCGACCTGCCGGTGAGCGCCGCCGCGGTCGAAGGCACCCTGACCCTGACCGCCAAATGGACCGGCGACAGCGCTAACGATATCAGCCTGCAGCTCAACCGCCTGGGCAAGAGCAACGGCGAAGAAACCCCGGCTGGCCTGAGCGTGACTGTCGGCAAAATGGCCGGCGGCGCTGGCGTGCCGGATCAGGTCGCGGCCCTGGCGGCCCTGGGCGATGAACCTTTCGAGTTCATCTGCATGCCGTGGACCGACACCGCGACCCTCAACGCCTGGCAAGCCGTCATGGACGACAGCACCGGTCGCTGGTCCTGGGCCAAGCAACTGTTCGGTCACGTCTACAGCGCCAAGCGCGGCACCGTCGGCACCCTGGTGGCGGCCGGCCAGGCACGCAACGACCAGCACATCACCATCCAGGCCCTGGAGCCCGGCGTACCGCAACCGTTCTGGGTGCAGGCCGCCGCGCTGGCCGCGCGCACCTCGGTGTTCATCTCCGCCGATGCCAGCCGTCCGACCCAGAGCGGCAGCCTGCCGGGTGTCGATCCGGCGCCGGCCAGCGAGCGTTTCACCCTGACCGAGCGTCAGTCGCTGCTCAGCTACGGCATCGCCACCGCCTACTACGAAGGCGGTTACGTGCGCATCCAGCGTTCGATCACCACCTACCAGAAGAACGCCTACGGCCAGGCCGACAACTCCTACCTGGACAGCGAAACCATGCACCAGTCGGCCTTTATCGTGCGCCGCCTGCAAAGCGTGATCACCAGCAAGTACGGGCGCCACAAACTGGCCGCCGACGGTACCCGTTTCGGTGCCGGCCAGCCGATCGTGACTCCGAGCACCATCCGCGGCGAGCTGATCGCCCAGTACGCCAAGCTGGAACTGGAAGGCCACGTGGAGAACGCCGAGCTGTTCGCCGAGCACCTGATCGTCGAGCGCGACAGCCAGGACCCGAGCCGGGTCAACGTGCTGTTCCCGCCGGACTACATCAACGGCCTGCGAGTGTTCGCGCTGCTCAACCAATTCCGTCTGCAGTACGACGCGGCGGCCTAAGCCGAGCCTCTTTCACTGCGCTTTTCCAGCCCGCCTCGTGCGGGCTCATTTTTTGGGAGAAACACCATGGGTCAACTGATTGCGGGCACCTGCTACGTCAAAGTGGACGGCGCTCAACTGACCATCAACGGCGGCTGCGAAGCACCGCTGATGTCCGTGAAACGGGAAACCATCGTGCCGGGTTTCTACAAGGAAACCGACATTGCCCCGTCCTTCAAGGTCACGGCGCTGCACACCCCGGACTTCCCGCTCAAGCAGCTGGTGGCCGGTTCCGACATGACCGTCACCTGCGAGTTCAGCAACGGCAAGGTCTACGTCCTGGCCGGCGCCTATCTGGTGGAAGAGCCGGTTTCCAAGGGTGACGACGCGAGCATCGAACTGAAGTTCGAAGGCATCAAGGGGACCTGGCAATGAGCGATAGCGTAAAGCTGCGTGTGGCCATCGAAGCCCACGGCGAACCGCTGACCGAACTGACCCTGCGCCGCCCGACGGTGCAGGAAGTGCGGGCGATCAAGGCGCTGCCGTACAAGATCGACAAGAGCGAAGAAGTCAGCCTCGACATGGACGTCGCGGCCAAGTACATCGCGGTCTGTGCCGGCATTCCTCCGTCCTCGGTCAACCAGCTGGACCTGGCTGACCTCAACGCCCTGAGCTGGGCGGTCGCGAGTTTTTTCATGAGTGCGGCATCGGAGCCATCAGCGACCTGATCGCGGTTGCCTATGACCTGGCCTGGTTCTGGAAGGTTGACCCCGAACAGATGATGGCCAGGCCACTGGATGTGCTCCGGGAGTCCCTGGAGCACGCGCAACGGATCAATGCGATGCAGCAGGTGCAGTGATGGCGAACATCAATCAAAGCTTGAATCAGACGAGCATCAAACAGCGCCTGAGTGTGACCAATGTGCAGACCACGGTGAACATGCTGGTGGTCATGCAAGGCATGCAGAAGCTGGACGCTGAGCTGGGCGAGGTTCGTTCGAAAGTCAGCAACTTCAAGAAAAGCATCGAAGACAGCGGCCTGGGCGGGCTGGATTTTTCCGGCCTGATCAAGGGCGGTGGCCTGGCCGCGCCCTTCGTGGCGGGGGTCAATTCCGCCATCGAATTCGAGAACCAGGCGGCGCGGGCCAAGCTGGTGGCGCAGGGCATCGAACCGCCCAAGGATGTGCTGGGCGAGACGGGCACCAACCTGAAGGCGTTCAGCGACAGCGTCGACGATATTTCGCAGAAGTTCGGCAGCGCGCTGCTGCCGGCGGTCAACTCGGTAGTGACCGCCGTGCAGCCGCTGCTGGGCTTTGTGGCGAAGGTCATTGAAAGCAACCCGCAACTGGTCCAGGGCCTCGCCGCCGGCGCCTTGGCCTTTACCGCGATCCGCGGCGCCATGACCCTGGCCTCGTCCGCCGTGACCCTGTTCAGCAGCGGCCTGCTGGCCTCGCCCATCGGCTTGATCGCCCTGGGGATCGCGGTGGCGGCGGGCCTGATCGTGACCAACTGGGAGCCGCTGTCGGCGTTTTTTGTCACCCTCTGGGCGGGCATCAAGGACGCCGCCACGCAACTGATGGCGGGGTTGAAGACGGTCTTCGGCTGGACCCCGCTGGGAATGGTGATCGCCAATTGGGGATCGATCACCGGCTTTTTTGCCGGTCTCTGGGAACAGCTCAAGACGATGGCCGCGTCAGTGGTCGACTTCTTCAAGCAAGTGTTTTCCTGGACACCGCTGGGGCTGGTGATTGAAAACTGGATACCCCTGACCGGGCTGTTTTCGGCGCTGTGGGAGTTGCTCAAGGCGTTGTCCGTTCCGGCTATGGATTTCCTCAAGGGCCTGTTCGACTGGACGCCGCTGGGGCTGGTGATCAACAACTGGGGAGCGATCAGCGGTTTCTTCGCCTCGCTCTGGGCTGATCTGCAAGGTCCGGCGCAACGGCTCAAGGCCTTCTTCATCGGGCTGTTCGACAGCTCGCCGCTGGGGATGGTGATCAATAACTGGGGCGCGATCAGCGCGTATTTCGCCTCGCTCTGGGCCGGCCTGCAAGGTCCGGCGCAACGGGTCAAGGCCTTCTTCATCGGGCTGTTCGACAGCTCGCCGCTGGGGATGGTGATCAACAACTGGGGCGCGATCAGCGCCTACTTCGCTTCGTTCTGGGCCGACCTGCAAGGTCCGGCGCAACAGGTGAAGGACTTCTTCGTCAGGTTGTTCGATACCTCGCCACTGGGGCTGGTGATCAACAACTGGGGCGCGATCGGCACCTACTTCGACTCCATCTGGGCCACCCTGAAAAGCGCGGCGCAGGTCATCAAGGACTTTTTTGTCACTCTGTTCGAGTGGTCGCCCGTGGGGCAGGTCATCGCCAACTGGCAGCCCATCAGCGATGTGTTCGCGGCCCTCTGGGAGGTGTTGAAAGCCCTGGCGGCGCCGGCCATCGAGTTTATGCGCGGCCTGTTCGAGTGGTCGCCCCTGGGGCAGATCATCAAGAACTGGGAGCCGATCACCGAGTGGTTCAGTGGACTGTGGCAACGGCTGCAGGCGGTGATCGCACCGATCAGGGAACTGTTCGACGGTGGTTTCGCCGGCTTCGTCGCCCGCGTCACCGGCAAGGTCGAAAACCTGACCGAGGCGCAGCGGCAAACCAATGCTGAAGGCAAGGGCGCGCTGGCGCCGGCGTTTTTCGGTGGCGGCCAGCCGGCGCCGGGTTCTTCGGCGCTTTCCGGCAGCCTGCCGCAAAGCTCCACCTCGCTGCTGCAACAGAGCGCGGCCAACAACCGCACGCAATTGCAGGGCGGGCTGACGGTGAGCTTCGAAAACGCCCCGGCGGGCCTGCGTACCAGCGCGCCGCAAATCAACCAACCCGGCGTGGCGCTGTCGTCGCGTGTCGGCTACCGCTCACTTTCGCTAGGAGGTTCCAATGAGCTGGCGTGATCGTTTGTTGCCGGCGTCGTTTCGTGGCGTCGGGTTCTGGGTCGACCAGGCGAAAACCCCGGTCGGCCACAAGGGCCAGTTGCATGAGTACCCGCAGCGTGACCTGCCGTTCTACGAGAGCCTGGGACGGCAGGCGCGGACCCACGACCTGACGGCGTTCATCGTCGGCGCCGATTGCCTGGAGCAGCGCGACAAGCTGCTCAAGGCGTTGGAGGAGGGCAGTGGTGAACTGGTGCATCCGTGGCTGGGGCGCCTGCAAGTCAAGGTCGGCGAATGCGAGATGACCCAGAGCCGTCAAGACGGCGGCCTGGTGACTTTCACCCTGAAGTTCTACCCCGACCAGCCATTGCAGTTCCCCAGCGCCACGGTCAACACCCGCCAGCTGTTGCTGGTGTCGGCCGACAGCCTTATCGGCTCGGCGGTGCGCCGCTTCGAGGAGGCCATGACCCTGGTCAAGGCCGCGCGCATCGGCATCGCCGATCTGCGCAACAGCCTCAAGGAGGTCTACCAGACCATCGAGCAGGAGCTCAAGCCGCTGATCGACACCTACCGCGATCTCAACCTGCTGGTGCGGGCGATCAAGGACCTGCCCAAGGAAGTGAGCGCCGAGTTCAAGGGTTTGCTGGGGGACATCAAGGACCTCAAGGACTATGCGCGCAACGGTTATCGCGGCGTGCTGGCCAACGTTTCGCAGCAGGTCGAGGCGGTGAAGAAGATCGACACGCCGAAACTCACCACCGGCAAGGACACCACCGCCGCGGCGCAAGCCATGGCGGACCTGGTGCAGGACGCCGTGCTGGTGCGGATCGCCCAGGCCGTGGCGTCGCTGCCGGTGGCGACCCCGGCGGTCAAGCTCAGCGGTACGCCGTCGCTGGCCAAGCAGGCGATCCAGCCGGTGACCCGTGCGGAAGTGCCGGTGGCCGATGAGGTGCTGGCGCTGCGCAACTCGATCAATGAGGCGATCTGGCAGGCGGCGGAAAAAGCCGACGCCCTGCACTACGAGGTGCTCAACGGCCTGCGCCAGCTGGTCTACGGCCACCTCACCGCGGTGGCTTCGTCCGGCGTGCGGCTGGTGGTCAAGAACCCGATGCAGAGCCTGCCGACGGTGGTGCTCGCCTATCGGCTGTTTGGCGATGCTACCCGGGCGGCCGAAGTGCAGCAGCGCAACGGCTTGGCCCATCCCGGTTTCCTGCCGCCGACCAACGTCAAAGTGGCGGGGGAGTGACCCATGAGCAACTTCGATAACCGGGTGCTGTTGACGGTGGACGGCCAGGATTACGGCGGCTGGAAAAGCGTCGAAATCAGTGCTGACCTGGAGCGGCAGTTTCGCACCTTCAAGCTCGACGTGACCTGGCAATGGCCCGGGCAGACCCTGGACCAGCGGATCCGTCCCGGCGCCAAGTGCCAGGTGCGGATCGGCGCCGACCTGTTGCTCAGCGGCCATGTATTCAAGGCACCGATCAGCTATGACGGTCGGCAGATCGGCCTGAGCATCGAGGGCAGCTCCCTGACCCAGGACCTGGTGGATTGCGCGGCGATCAACCAGCCCGGGCAATGGCGCGAACAGAGCCTGCTGAAAATCGTCCAGGCCCTGGCCGCGTCCTACGGCGTCGGGGTGGTCAGCGAGATCGCGGAAACCACGCGGCTGAGCAGCCACAGCATCGTGCCCGGGGAAACCGTGTTCCAGTCCATCGACCGCCTGCTGACGTTGTTCCGGGTGTTCTCCACCGACGACGCCGAAGGCCGGGTGCTGTTGGCCCGGCCGGGCAGCGGCGGGCGCGCGGTGGATGTGCTGGAGCTGGGCAAGAATATCCTCTCGGCCAGCGCACCAATGGACTTCAGCCAGGTGTTTTCCGAGTACCGGGTGATCGGCCAGCACAAGGGCAACGACCAGAAAAGCGGCGCCGCGGTCAGCGAAGTGTCGGGCGTGGCCCGCGACAGCACGGCCAGGCGCAAGCGAGTCACGGTGATCAATGAGCCGGCCCAGTTGACCCAGGAACTGGCCCAGCAACGGGCCGACTGGGAAAGCGCCATTCGCACCGGCAAGGCCCTGACCAGCACCTACAAGGTGCAGGGCTGGCGCCAGAGCAACGGTGACCTGTGGCGCCACAACACCCTGGTGCGGGTGATCGACCCGGTGCTGGGTTTCGACCAGGACCTGCTGATTTCCAAGGTCACCTATTCGCTCTCCGAGCAGGGCTCGATCACCACCCTGCAGGTGGCACCGCCCCATACCTTCGACGCCAGCCCCGTGCCACCCAAAACCTGATGCCGCCCTATCCGCAGGAGTTGCTCCTGCGGAAAGCGCAGGCTTCGCCGCCAAGGACATTTCCATGAGCCTACTGACACGCCTGTTGGCGCGCGGCACCGTCGTGCTCGCCAACTCGGCCAACAAACTGCAATCGCTGCAAATGCGCCTGACCGCCGGCGAAGTGAACGACGACATGGAGCACTTCGAACCCTACGGCTTCACCAGCAATCCGCTGGCCGGCGCCGAAGGCATCGCCACCTTTCTCGGCGGCGACCGATCCCATGCCGTCGTGCTGGTGGTCGCCGACCGCCGTTTTCGCCTCAAGGCCCTGGCCCCCGGCGAAGTGGCGATCTACACCGACGAAGGCGACAAGATTCATTTCAAGCGCGGGCGGATCATCGACATCGAGACCGCCACGCTCAATATCCGCGCCAGCAGCGCGGTGCACATCGACACCCCGACCCTGACCCAGACCGGCAAGATCGTCTCCCAGGGCGACCAGGTCGCTGGCGGCATCAGCCAGATCAAGCACGTGCATGGCGGCGTGCAGTCGGGTAGCGGGCAGACCGGCGCGCCGGCGGGAGGCCAATGATGTTTATCAGCCAAGACCTGCACCGCGCACTGACCCGTTCCGTGCTGATCAGCCTGTTCACCTGGCGCCGTGCGGCGGACGACGACCCGCTGGATGACGAGGAGCGCTTCGGCTGGTGGGGTGACAGTTTTCCCACCGTGGCCGACGACCGCATCGGCTCGCGGCTGTGGCTGCTGCGTCGGGTCAAGCTCACCCGCCAGACCCAGCTCGACGCCGAGTTCTATGCCCGCGAAGCCCTGCAATGGCTGATTGACGATGGCCATTGCAGCGCGGTCGAGATCATCAGCGAACGTCTCGACGACCAGCGCCTGAACCTGCGCACGACGCTGGTCCTGGCCAACGGTGAACGCCTGGACATCAACCCCGATAACAGTTGGCAGGTGACCTATGCCCTTTGATACCCCTTCGCTGCCGGTGCTGATCAAGCGCACCCAAAGCGACCTGGCCAGCGATGCGCTGCGCCAGTCCGATGCGCAAGTGCTGGCCCGCGCCCTCGGTGGCGCCGCCTATGGCCTCTACGGCTACCTGGACTGGATCGCCGATCAGATCCTGCCGGACAAGGCCGACGAGTCGACCCTGGAGCGCATCGCCGCGCTGCGCCTCAACCAGCCACGCAAGGCCGCCCAGGCGGCCAGCGGTTCGGTGAGCTTCAGCGCCGCCGCAGGCGCGGTGCTGGACGTCGATACCCTGCTGCAGGCCAGCGACGGCCGCACCTACAAAGTCACCGCCGCCCGCACCACCAGCGCCGGCAACAACAGCACCACCGTCCAGGCCCTCGACGCCGGCACCCTGGGCAATGCCGAGGCCGGCCTGGACCTGATCCCGGTGCAACCCATCCAGGGCATTGGCAACAGCTTCACCGTGCTCGCCCCCGGCCTGAGCGGCGGCGTCGCCGCGGAAAGCCTGGAATCGCTGCGCGCGCGGGTGATCCGCTCCTACCGCATCATCCCTCACGGCGGCTCGGCCCAGGACTATGAAACCTGGGCGCTGGAATGCCCGGGGATTACCCGCGCCTGGTGCCGTGGCAGCTATCTGGGGCCGGGCACCGTGGGGCTGTTCGTGATGCGCGACGACGATGCGCAACCTATCCCGAATGCCGAGCAACTGGCGGAGGTACAGGCCTACATCGAACCGCTGCGCCCGGTGACGGCCGAATTGCATGTGCTGGCGCCGCAGCAGTCGCCCGTGACCTACAGCCTGCGCTTGTCTCCGGACACCAGCGCGGTACGCGCGGCGGTCGAGGCGCAGTTGCGCGATCTGCACAACCGAGAGGCCGGCCTGGGCGACACCTTGCTGATCAGCCATATCCGCGAGGCCATCAGCAGTGCCGCCGGTGAGAACGATCACCGACTCAGCGCGCCGATCGCGGATGTCCCCGCTGCCAGTAACCAGTTGCTGACGTTCGGAGGTTGCGTATGGCAGGAGTAAGAACCGCCGCGCAGTACCAGAGCCAACTGCGCAGCCTGCTGCCCAGCGGCCCGGCCTGGGACCCGGAGCGGGTGCCGGAACTCGAGGAGGTGCTGGAAGGCGTCTCCCAGGAACTGGCCCGCCTCGACGCCCGTGCCGCCGACCTGCTCAACGAAATGGACCCCGCTGGCGCCAGCGAGCTGGTACCGGACTGGGAGCGGGTGATGAACCTGCCCGATCCCTGCCTGGGAGCGACCCCGCTGTTCGACGACCGCCGCCTGGCCGTGCGCCGGCGGCTGCTGGCTGTCGGCAGCCAGGCGCTCGCCTATTACGTCGAGATCGCCCGCAGCCAGGGTTATCCGAACGCCACCATCACCGAGCACGAAGCCCCGCGCATGGGCCGTGCACGGTTTGGCCAGGCGCATTTCGGCACCTGGCAGGCGCAATTCATGTGGACGCTCAACACCGGTGGACGCCTGCTCCTGGGCCGGCGTTTCAACGCCAGCTACTGGGGCGAACGTTTCGGCATGAACCCGGGCTCGGCCCTGGAATGCCAGATCCACCGCAGCGCACCGGCCCATACACGGGTGCACATCAATTATGACTAGGGGATAGACCGATGGATTATCCGAAAAGTGTGCCCAGCGCCGGGTTGGTGAATGGGCAGTTTGTCGATGAGAACCCGTTGACAGGAACACCGGGGTCGTTGATCCCGGCGGGATGGGGTAATGGTGTTACACAAGAGATCGTGAATGTCATCAAGGCAGCTGAGTTGACGCCGGACGAGGCGAAAAACGATCAACTGCTGCAGGCCATTCAGGTGGTCACTGCGAACGGCTGGAATGAAGATCTTGCGTTGCCGTTCCTGGCTCTACCCCTACCAACCGTAGCCACAAACGATGGTCGTCTACCTGTGACGTCCACCGCCGTTTCGACCAGTGGTGGCAAGGTGTCCATTTCGGCTGGTGCCTACATCAGCCTGGGGCAGGAGGTTGTGATCGGTCAGTTAGGCCGTTCGCGTACTTTCCTGACGACGGCATGGAGCAGTGCGGATCTATTGCCAAATTCTGGTTACTTTCTGAGAGCCCAGGTAGTGGGTGGGGCACTGACTTTTTACATGCAACGAGGAGCCCTCTATGACCTGTCGCCTGAGTCATTGAGAGGCACCATAAATGGCGCTTCGGGTGGGGGATTTCAGTCCACATCCCTGGACATGTGTCTGGCCTGGGTAGTGACTGCAGCACCGGGTACAGCTCCTATCGTTCGAGCAATCTATAACCGCAGCAAGCTGTCCTGGACTCAGACAGTCAATGGAAATGGCGTGGTTTATCTTCCACTTGATCCGCATGCCCGGGCAGCACGCCTCATGGTCGGCAATCCGGTACCTGCATCGACGGCATTAACCGATGTGAGTTTTGCACCAGGAGGGTG